>CAYPXM010000007.1:13610-35729 GCA_964415015.1 uncultured Muribaculaceae bacterium
TCCAAAATTGCTTACTATGATTAGGTTCATAAAAATGACACATTTCATGAACAATAACATAGGTTAATAAATGAAGATCCTTTTTAATTAATTCACTATTTAAAGTAATCGTATTTAAACGACGATTACACACACCCCATCGGGTTTTCATTTTTCTCACTTTTAATTTAAAAGGAGGAATGTCATTAATTATTTCATTAACCCGAGCAACTTCATCATTAAAAATTCTCATTGTTTCTTTTTTAATAAATTTATCTAAAATAACTTTACTAGCAACATACAATATATCATCTTCAAAATACGGGTTACTTATATTTATATCAAAACAAATTGTATAGATTTTACCTAAATAATAAAATTTACTATCATAATCACTTTTTTTCATATTTTTTAGATGTAATTTCGCTAATGATTGTTGATTTTTTTTAATTATTTCCATTATTTGTTTTTCACTAGTATTTTTAGGAGCAGTAATCACTAAAGAATTAGTGCAAGGAAAACGAAAATAAATATGACGAATTTTTTTATAGATTATCGATATGTCTACTTCTTGGTTATTTATTATCATTTCCTCACGTCACCCACCTTAATTTTATCATAAAAAAAGGTTTTATTAAAACCTTATTTTTTTCTTAGAAGCCGCCTCCGCCGCCTCCACCGCCGCCGCCTCCGCCGCCGGATGAGAATCCTCCGCCAGAGCCACTAGCACTACTAGCAATACTGGAAGCAACGCTTGATGAAATACTTGATGCAATTGATGAAGAAATACTACTATTAATACTTCCTCCAAAACTATTGCCGATAAAGACCATATTATAACCACGATAAGTACTATAAGTTGGATTATTATCAATATCCATCGTTTTTAACCATTTGGTCATTGCTTTTTCAACTTTTGAAGCGATGCCAAATGCCGTCGCATAAACCATGTACATATCCCATAATTTAATTTCAGGCAAATCTTTTTCACTAAATGTACCAAAGTCTTCTAAAAATCTTTTACTGGCTTTTGCTTTTTGATAATCTTCATTAGCATCATGAGTCCGCCTTGTAAAGACACAACAATAAATGATAAATATAACACTAATAAAACCGGTAATTAAAGTAAAAATAACCTGAACCGAAAACATTAATGCCATGGCATTTAACATGATTCCAATAATTGCTACTAATATCGCTAATAATCGATATCCGGAAAAGCCTTCATATACTTTATGTTTTTTAGCATTACTTAGTACCTTATTTTTCCATGCTGAATAACGGTTACTAAAAGTAATAGCTGTACTTTGTTTTTTAGTATATTTTTTTAATTCTTCAGTAGTAAAAGTTGTTCCATTACCTACTCGATCAAATAATAAATCGATTAATAAATTTTCAGTTTCCGTCGTTTTATCACGATTAAGTAATGTAAAAGAATAATTATTATTTGATAGTGGTGTAACTTCAATATTATGACGATATATTAAATACATAAATGAAGCACTAAAACCATTTCCATCAATGGTGTGATTTGTTAAATAACTTAGTTCTTCTGGTTGATATTTTGGTAAGAAATCACGATAGTAATCGTTATTAAAGTTGGCTTGATATTCCTTATCATACTTAAAGAATAAATATAAGAATAATCCAATAAGACCAAGAATATATACAATATCAAATGCGAAAACGGTATTATTTACCGCCCGGGCCAATTTTCGTTTACGATTAGCTTCTTCAGCTCGTTTTTCTTCAACTTTTAATATTTTAGGTAATGCTTCTTCTTCACTATGATTTAAAAAATTGCTTACCATAATAATACTTGGTTCAAAAGTCATACGAATATCAACCGGAGTTTTAGGACTTACTGCTTTAATAGTTGCCAAAACACCTAAATTTTCATCATTTTTATTAACTACTTCATGTATTTCACCAGTTAATTCTCCATGTGCCCAAAATCTAAAATTATCACTCGTATCGCTTTTCGGAAGACGAACTCTTATATTTACATTTTGTAATTTATCTTTAAAGCTATCTCCAATAAAATTCCAATAAAGTTCCGCCACATCTTCATGGATAACAACGACATTACTGACGGTATAACATACTTTAAAAACAACAGTATCACTACTTGCCTTATAATACATCCGGTATGATTGACCATTGCTTAAATAAGGTGTTGTATAAACATAACTATTTCCGTTATTAGCATATTTTGTTGATTTAAAAGTTTTAAAATCAGTATCATTTATCATCTCAAATGAGACATCTTTATATGAATCTATTTCCATCCCACTAATTTTAACATTTTCAATACTATATCCATCGTATATACTTGATTTTTCAAAATCTATTTTACCTGGTACCCACTTTGGTAAATTACCTTTGATTAATACATCCCGTTGATAACCATTAAAGGTTCCCTTTAAAACAATAAGCTCCGTGACATTCATTGAACCTGCAACGTCAACTTCTGCATCCACATAAAACGCTTTTACATCATAATCTACTTCTTGGGCATAAATTTTACCACTAAATAAGAATAAACCTAATATTAATATAAGATATTTGATCTTTTTCATTCTATCAACCTCAATTACATTTTATCATAAAAGTATTAATAATTAAATAATATTTATTAGGAAGTGAAGTATGTTTTTTAATATAATTAATCTTTTAAAAAGTCTATTTTTTTTTACTGGCAGTTATTCCAACACAGTATTTCCTGAACCACTAAGTAAAGAAGAGGAAGAAAAATGCATTATTGGTGTATTAAATGGTGATAAAGAGTCACGAAATAAATTAATTGAACATAATCTTCGATTAGTTGCTCATATTGTTAAAAAATATGAAAATAAATATACCGATAGTGATGATTTAATTAGTATTGGAACGATTGGTTTAATAAAGGGAATTGATTCATATAGTCTAGATCAAAAAACACGAATTACAACTTATGCAGCTCGTTGTATTCAAAATGAAATTCTGATGTATTTTCGGGCCAATAAAAAAAATAATAATGTCATCAGTTTAAATGATTCAATTGGTTATGATAAAGATGGCAATGAAATAAGTCTAATTGATGTCTTAAAAGATAATCATAATGATATTTTTGATGATGTCGATAAACAAAATAATATTTCTTTAGTTAAAAACTATTTTAAAAAATTAACCAATCGGGAACAAGATATATTAACAAAACGATATGGTCTTAATAATAAAAAAGCAAAAACACAAAAAGATATCGCTAAAGAAATGAATATTAGTCGAAGTTATGTTTCACGCATTGAAAAAAGAGCTTTAACAAAAATACTACGTTTATTTATTAAAAATAATAAAATTTAGTATTTTGGATCAAACTCTTCTATTTCATCAATAATTTCTAGTTGTTCTTCCATAATTTGTTTTATTCGTCGTTTATATTGACTTATTTTCCGTTTTAAATTTTCAGCATCTTGATCAATATGATCAGCTTTAATTAATGCATCATTTATTATTCGTGAGGCATTTTTTTTAGCATCAATAATAATATTCTTACCTTCATCTTTAGCTATTCTTTTCATTTGAGCAGTAGTCTCTTCAGCCACCATAATAGCCCGATTAAAAGTATTCTCTAAATTGGCATAACGAGCTATTTGTTTATCTTTTTCACTAACACTATCAGCTAAACTTTTATAAGCAGCTAATAAATTACTATATTTATCAGTTACTTCATTTACAAAATCAATAACTTCTTTTTTATTATACCCGCTTAGGCTTGTACTAAAGTTTTTCACGTTACACCTTCTTTAAAAATATTATATTAATTACCAATCCATCTCATCATCTTTATTTTTATCGTTTTCTTCAGTTATCTCACCTTGAACATTAACATTTTTCGGAGCACATAAATAAATTCCAACTCCTACTTTTTGCATTGAACCGCCAATAGCATAAATACAACCACTCAAGAAATCAATAATTCTTTTCGCTTGGTCACTTGTAACTCGTTTTAAATTTACAACAACGCTATTTCGATTTTTTAAATGATTAGCTATTTGTTGGCTTTCAGAAAAAGCTCGAGGTTCAATCAAAATCATTTTATTTCCAGTTTTATCTGCTTCTTCAATTGCTTCTTCTTCACTTACATTATAGAAGTCATCTTCACTACCAGTAAGTTTATCATCATCTTCATCTTTTAACCATTTTTTTAAACTAAATCCCATCTCATATCCTCCATTATTTATCTACTTCTTTAATTTTACCAAATTTTTTTTCTTTTTTCCACTCTTTTTTACTTTTCCAAAATGTTTTTTCATCCGTTTATAACGACGAATAAAACAAATTATAATAAACCCTCCTAGAAACGCAATAATCATATAAAAATATAATTGATTATCTTTCACAAAATTATTAATTTTATCTAACCAAGAAATATCTTTATCAGCCTTCTTTTCTTCTTCAATTGCTTCACTACGATACCGATCCATTAGATCAATATAACCATCAACCAAATTATAATTTGTATAAACAAATTCCTGACATAAGTAAAAACTTTCAATTCCTATACAGGCACTAGAATTATATAGTTTATTATATATTGGTAAATCATTTTTTATATTTCTAATAAAAGTATCAACACAAGTATCAGTATTAGCATATATATCTAGTGATAAAGTTGATAACTCTTTAAAATCACTAATAACTAACTCATACTCATGATTATCGTAAGTATTGATACGCGAATCAAAAAGTAATTCACTATCTTTATATAACATAACGTATATATCATCAGTTAAATTAGTTACTTGATAATTAAATACCTTTACTTCTCTCATGCTTACTTCACTAGTATCAGGATCAGTAAAGGGACGATATACCTTTCCCATGACTAAATTAGTATTTACCGTACTAGCATTTTTTTTACTAGTTAATAGTTCATCTTGATTGCAAGTAAGGGCATTAACACTAAATGGTATTAGTAATAATAACAAAAAGATAATTTTTTTCATTATATCAACCCTATTCTTTATTAATTATATCAAAATGTTTTTTAAATAACAATTAAAATACATATTAAAAGATGACTAACTAGTCATCTTTTTACCATAACCAATATGAACATCATAAATATAAGTCTTATTATTAGATATTTTAGTTAATTTACAATCATTAACCAAATTTATTAAGTAAGCAATTAATTCAGTTTCATAAGCTACATTATATTTAATCTCATAAATAATTCCATTATTTTCATTATAAACAAATGGTGTGGTTAAACTTTGATCATTAACAAATCTTATTTCTTGATTTTGAAAATCACTAATAAAACCAATTAATAAAGAAACAAATTCATTACATAATATAATCCGTTCTTCATCATTTATTTCTTTGTCTAAAATAGCTATTTTAGCAATAATATTAAGATTACGTAAATAATCATCCATTAACACAGTAGTATTAATAAGTTCTTTAATTAAATATTTATTAATTAATTTAAATAAATGACTTTTCATCACAAATTCATCGTTATTAGGATATGGATCAGTTATTAATTTTTCTTCAATAAAAGCATTTAAACTACTCATATATTTTCCCCCTAAAAAGTAATTTTTTCTTGAACAAAAGACACTATATCATCAATTTTTACAGTAATTTGTTCCATCGTATCACGGTCCCTAATAGTAACCGTATTATTATTTATTGTTTCATCATCAACAGTAATACAAAAAGGTGTACCAATTGCATCACTTCGACGATAACGTTTTCCAATATTTGCTGTTTCATCATAAGAAACCATAAAGTATTTAGATAATTTCTCATATATTTCAAAAGCTTTTTTACCATGATTTTTCTTTATTAAAGGTAATACATTCACTTTATATGGTGCTAAGAATGGTTTAATTTTTAATACTTCTCTACTATCACCATTATCCAAAGTCTCCACGGTATAAGCTTGATCTAGAAGAGCTAATACAGTTCGATCAAGACCATATGTTGATTCAATGATATAAGGAATAAATTTTTCGTTAGTTTCCGGATCTAAATAGGTTTGTGAAACTCCCGAATATTCTTGATGCCGAGTTAAATCAAAATCAGTTCGATTATGAGTTCCATTTATTTCTCCCCATCCAAAGTTAAACTTATATTCTATATCACAAGCTTCCTTCGCATAATGCGCTAATTTTTCATGATCATGAAACCGTAGTTTATCAGGTTCTAATCCTAAATCAATAAAGAATTTATTACCATATTCTTTAAAATACTGATACAATTTCGAATCATCACCATTTTTACAAAAAGTTTGATATTCCATTTGCTCAAATTCAATCGTTCGAAAAGTAAAATTTCCTGGTGTAATTTCATTCCGAAAAGCTTTACCAATTTGGCCAATACTAAATGGTAATTTAACTCGCATTGTTCGTGCAACATTTAAAAAATTAACATACTCGCCTTGAGCATTCTCGGGGCGTAAGTAAACTAAATTATTTGAATCTGCTGTTACTCCTCTTTGGGTAGCAAACATTAAATTAAATTGTCTAATCTCAGTAAAATTAGATTTACCACATTTAGGACAAGGAACATGATTAGTTTTAATATATTCCATCATTTCTTCTTTACTTAAGCTATCTCCAAGACTAGAATTAGAAAAATCATTAATCAAATTATCAACTCGATGTCTTGTTTTACATTCCCGACAATCAGCAAGTGGATCAGCAAATGATGCAACATGTCCTGAAGCTTCCCATACTCGAGGATGCATTAAAATATCTGCATCTAGTTCATAAGCATTATGTCGTTCTTGAATAAACCGTTTCCGCCATGCATCTTTAACATTATTTTTTAATCGACTACCTAAAGGACCATAATCCCAAGTATTTGCTAGTCCTCCATATATTTCACTACCTTGAAAGATAAATCCATATTGTTTACAATAATTAACTAAATCTTCCATTGTTATTTTCTCCATTTTAGTACCTCACTTTACTTCTTTATTATTTTTTTACAACCAAATAATTCATTAAATTCATGATAATTATTAATAATTTTTATTCTTTCTTTATCATCTTTGGAAATAATCCCTCGATCAACCATGTTATTGATTTGATTAATAAAAAATGTTGCTTCATAATTTAAATTATACACTATTATATCTTTAAACTCATTATTTTTCTTATTCCAAGTCAAAAATAAATAAAATTTTAATATGTCATATACATCAGTTGGATTAATTATAAACTGATCACAATTATCATATATACGTTTATATTTATCCATATCCGTATTTACTTTATCGATTATTGATTTATTAATAATGGTATCACTATATACTTGATCATTAGTACTAATAATATATAACGGATTCATTATCCCCGTACCCAAACATTTCTCACATGTAAGAGTTACTTCAACCCTACTTTTATCAATCTTCATTTCTTCAGTTATATAGCCTTTTTGATTACAACTTGGACAAGGAATAAATAAGGTTGTATCTCCATACAAATTAATTATTAAATCTTCATTATTAATAACCGTATTATCATCTAAATAAAGAATATTATTAGTTATTAATTTTTTTAATAAAGTTACATCTAATCCATCATTCTTACTAGTAGATAAAAATACTTTCATAATTATTTCACTTCCTAACGTATTTTATCATATATATAATAATAAAGCACGAAAAAAGTGTCAAAAAGACACTATTTAATCAATGTACGTAAAAACTTTTTGCTATGTAAATATAATCCAGTATATCGTTCATAAAAACTATCTAAAAAATCATTAATGGCAATAATTAACGTTTCATCTATTGCTAACTTTTCAATTTTATTAAGATTTACATAATAATAACTACGAATCAAACGAATTAAATTTAAATCTACTAAAGATTCATTTCGATAACAATTGCGACATACTAATCCACCAATATCCGGATTAATGGTAACAATATTTTTATTAGTACCACATACATTACAAGTATCAAGATTTATTTGAACTCCTAAAAAATCTAAATACTTTACTTCAATAATATTCATAATTACTATGGGATTTAATTTTGCTTCAATTTTTTTAATTGCACTAATAAATAATGGATAAATTTGATTTGCATCATTATCCTTTACTACTTGTGATGTTAATTCCGTTAAATAATTTAATATACTAATTAACAAAATATCATTTCTAATATTTTTTAAAGAATCAATTACTTCAACATCAATAAGCGTTCCCATTTTATTTTCTTTATCATAAATATTAAAATAACCATAAGTAAATTTTAAAGTAGTAGCTCGATTCTTACTTTTAATACTTTTAGCTCCCTTGCACATAATTCCTTTAATCCCTTCAGGAGTAATTATATTAATAATCTTTGAGGTATCACCATATGCGACCTCACTAATAATAAAGCCTTCTACTTTTTTTATCATTTCTATTTCCTACTAATTCTTTTATATTCTAAATAATATTCAATCTTTCCCGTTTTTTTAAACATTTCCCAAGCTTCTTCTTTAGTCATAATTATCATCTCCTAAATATATAATGAGATTAATAATTAATTTTTATTCACTTTTACTTTAAAAAATCATTAAAACCTAATTCATTTAAATATCGTTCTTTATCGCGCCAGTTTTTTATCGTTTTAACATATAATTCTAAATAAACCTTTTTTTCAATTAAATGTTCAATATCTTGACGGGCTAAAATACCAACATTTTTAAGTCGACTGCCATTTTTTCCTATTACTATTTTTTTAATTGCATCACGATCAACTATAATATCAACATTAATATTTACAATATCTTTTAATTCTTCATATTTTGTTGTTACACAAGTAATACTATGAGGAATTTCTTCTTCAGTACAATCAAGTAATTTTTCTCGTACATATTCACTTACTAAAAAATATTTGCTACTGCTAGTCAAATAAAGGGGATCAAAATAACGACAATTATCAGTTAAATAGTTTTTGATTACATGAATTAAATGTTCAACATTATCATTAGTCTTTGCACTAATTGGAACAATTTCTTGAAAAGGATATATATCTTTATATGTATCAATGGTAACTAATAATTTTTCTTCATTAATTACATCTATTTTATTAAGAACTAAAATAACTGGAATTTCATTATCTTTTAAGGTTTCTAAAATATATTTATCTCCCGCTCCAATGCCAGTACTAGCATCGACTAAAAACAAAATAACATCGACATCTTTTGTTAATGACGACGCTTGTTTATTTAATATTTTCCCTAACCGATTAATTGGTTTATGAATTCCTGGTGTATCAACAAAAACAATCTGACATTGTTCTTCATTATATATTCCTTGAATAATATTTCTTGTGGTTTGGGCTTTGTTACTAGTTATGGCAATATGTTCTTTTAATATGCTATTTAATAGGGTTGATTTACCAACATTTGGACGCCCAATTAAACTAACGAAACCACTCTTCATAAGCTTCTCCTTTTAATCTATTTTAAAATAATGCTAAAAACTTAGGGACAAAAATTATTAAGATTATTAATAAACTTACCATTGATGTCACAAAGGTTGCTGCACTACCGCAATCTTTAGCAATTTTTGCTAACGGATGAATTTCTAAGGTAGTTAAATCTACGGCGGCTTCAATCGCCGAATTAATTAATTCAAACGCTAATATAATCATTAAACAAATAAAAATAATTAACCATTCATATAAGCTAATATGGAGTAAAAAACCACATATTGCTGTTAATAATGATAAAATAAAATGAGTTATCATACTTTGTTCATTTAAATAAGCATATTTTAGTCCATCATAAGAAAATTTAAACGTTCTTAAAAATCTTTTAATACCCTTTTTTTTCAATTTATCGCGTGATATTTTCGCCATTTAAAATCAACTCCTGTAAGCCAAACATCGTGGCTTCATCATTTTTATTTTGATGATCATAACCAAGTAAATGAAGTAATCCATGTACAGTTAAAAACGCTAACTCGCGTTTCTCACTATGATTATAATTTTTTGCCTGTTCACACATTCTAGGAATACATATATAAATGTCTCCTAAAACTCTTATTCCATTATACACTATATTACCATTATCTTCAAATGCAAATGAGATTACATCAGTTACTTTATCAATATTACGATATTGACGATTGATTTCATTAATTTTTTCTTCATCAACAAAAATAATTGAAAAAACCGCATTAAGCACTTTCTCATGTTTTAAGGTACGATTAATAACACCCTCTAAATACTGATAATCTCCTTTATATCCATATAAATTAACAATATCAAAATTATTCATTAAAACCACCCAAATCCAATGAAATGATAAAAACCATAGCATAAAACAATAACTAAAACAATTGCTAAAATATTATAAAAAGTTTCCGTTTTGAAGATATTTGGCAAATGTTTTTTCAAACTCATAAAAATAGCATAGATTAAATAACCAATAATACCACCTAAAACATTTAATATAATATCATCAATATCAAAAGCCCGACCAATCTTTAATTGAACTAATTCAATAATAAAACTGGTAAATGTGGCAATAATAAAGATAGGAAAAACATTTTTCACTTTACAATAATATGCCACAAAATAACCAAAAGGCATAAATAGTACCACATTTCCAATGACATTATAAATAAATAGACTAGAACCAAACCGATACCGAGTTATTTCTGTAAAAGGAACTAAATTAAGACCATGGGTTCCTGTTTCAGTACTAGTTAAAAATTCAAATAGCATTAAAACATAAATTAAAAAACATAAGGTAATTATTTCTTCATAAAAAACCATTTTTTTATGATTAATTAATAGGTATGCAAACCGAACAATGATAATAATTGATAAAAAGATAACCAACATTGGCCACGCATTACTAAGGGCATTTTGAACTGTTTTTATAATCATAATATTACCTACCTATTCTTCGATTAATTTTGCAATATTTTCATTTACTATGACAAATACTCTTAAATCTATTGTACTATCATTTACCTCTTTTTTCAAAACATTTTGATGTATTATGTATTCATTTTTTCCTAATTTGATACCAAGCTTTTCTTTTACCATATTATTTGCTAATTCTAAAGCCTTATTCTCGTTAATTTCCTCTTTAGTTTGAACTAATTCATATTCTTTATAAATCGAAAAGCCATAATTAAAAATACTAAATTCCTGCTTTAACTCATATGTACTATTTAAAAACCGTCTATGTAATACCGATACTTCATTATGGGGACTTTTAATAAATAACCCATAACGCCAGTTATTAGTCTTAATATTATTTGTCATTACTTTAGGAATACTTATATCAACAGTGTACCAAACTTCAGCATAAACATTACCTGAAGCACAAACGGTATTAACAATATTTTCATTTTGATAGATATTACCACTGATTAATAAGTCATCTTTTGCTACTATATCATTTCGTTCTACTACTAATTGGCCTTTATCATATATTACTTGTCTAATTATGCCTTCTTTTGTAGCCACAATATGACATAAGTTTTTAATGGTTTTTTCTGGCTTTACTATCCGTCTAACGACATCAATATAATAAATCATTCCCACTCGTCTTATTTCTAACCATTCAATATCTTCTTTGTGATTAGCCATAATTTTTGCTTTAATAGCACCTATTTCTTCGAAATTCTTTTGCCACTTAAAAACTTCAATTCCCGATTCTGCTAATTCATATTTTAAGCTTTCTACAAAAGCTAAATCATTAGATAAAACTTCAACCTTTACTATTAATTTAGTGCTAAGAATATAAATAATAAAAAATAATCCCAAACAAATTAAAGGAATCATTTTTTGGCATAATAATCTAATGATACCAGTTATCCCACCAATTTTTATTATTGAAACTGTTAAGTATGGAAGATAAGTAATAAATTTTTCATAGTCATGGTAGGACATTGTTAACCAGATTTCATTATTGTTTAAATACTTAATTTTTATAAATGAAATACGATAATTATTTATTTTTTTTAAAATATTACTAATATCTGGATCAATTATTTTTATAATAATTTTATTCATAAAGAAAACTCACTTTTTTAATAATACCGCTAATTACACTATATTCTTCAGTCATTTTTGCTATTTTTAAATTATTACCTTCAATAATTAAATTGTTATTTAATACCTTAATAATTATTTTTTCATCGGTTACTTGTTTTAAATCAATTATATAATTAATAATTATTTCTTCATGATAAATATTAATTAAGGCTTCAGTATCTCGAATAACATTTTTTATTTTTTTTATTAACGCCAATATGCATCACCACTTAAGTATATAAAAAAAATAGAGATATTATTCTCTATTAATTAGCGACTTTTTCGGGCATTACGTCTTGCATTACGAATCATTTCTTTTTTTGCTTCTCTTCTTTTTACTCCCGGTTTTTCATAATGTTTTCTTTTCTTTAATTCAGAAGGGACACCACTACGAGCAACTTTAACTTTAAAACGTTTTAAAGCACCATCAATATTACCATTAGTTACTTCTACTTTTGTCATTTGTTTTCCCTCCCTTCAAATCAACTATTAAGTATTATATCACTCATAAATTGCATGCGCAAGTACCAATTAACTTAAATCGGTCCCTAGATAAGTGATATTTAATATCCCATATGGGCGACTAATAATATCAGAATATTGTTCATAAATAAAATTATTAAGGAGTATTGTACTACTACCATCAATTCCATTGACATCAACCGTAGCATCAGTACCACCAGTTGCTTTTAATGGTTCAATATATTCATAATTATAATAATACTTAATACTACTATCATGACCAATAGAATAATATAAAAGACTTGTTGCACTAAGTTTTAAAATTGCCTTACTGTAACTTGCTCGTCCGCCATAATGAATAATACTGCCATTTTCAAGATGATTACCACCATCACTACCAGCTAGTTCAATCCGATAATATCCATTACAATTTAATTTAATTTTACCAATCAATAATTGTGAGTAGTTATCAAAAATTTCGTTTTTTTTCACATTTAATCCATTACTAACACGCGAAATAACGGTATCTCCCTTTTGATAATTACAAAGACCAACATTATCATTATTAATATTTTTTATAATATCTTGATTAACCCGATTAGCGAGGATACGATTGCTCGCGTAATTCGACAAAAGAGATAGCATTAAAGCCACAAAAACGATGAAAAAAGCATAAACTAAAGACATTGATACAAACCCATTTTTCTTTTTCACACTATCACCCTATTACAAGTATCATTATATAATAAAATTAATAATAATCAAAGAAAAAGAGAAAAATTTCTTTTTCTCTAACAATAGCTTTTGGTTTGAAAGCGTCTAATTGCTGAACCAATAGCTCGTCCCGTATCAAGTAATACATTGATTCCACGGCTTGCAGCATTTAAAAAGCTCGCTGTTAATTTAAATCCACCACCATAAATTTTAATTAATTCACTTTTTTTCATTAGCGACGACACTTTAAAGGACGCATATAACCATCAATAATTCCTACTACTAATACGCCGGCAGCGATTAGACCTAAGATAGCCCATTTAGATAGACCACCATTAACATTTAATAATTGTTCGTTTGATAATTGCATCTAATATTCCTTTCTACCAATTTTTTCTAAGTACATTTAGTAATTTATCCTGATTGTAAATAATCATTTCATAACTACCATCACTTATTTTTTCTTCGACTTCATAAATCACATAGTTTGCGTTTTTTTCATTTTTAATTAAATGATAAAGCTTATTTTCAATAATAACTTCATCGTTATTTACTTCTTTAAGTACAACTAATTGATTATTTACTACTTCACCATAAATCGTATCTTTATATGTTATATTACTACATAGTTTAAATATAATAAGGACTATAATAACTAAAAATAAACCAATCGTAATAAAACAATTATGATACTTTATTTGTTTCAAATGACTAATCGTTTGGGGGATTATTTCCATTAATTTACCTCTATTACTTTTAAAAAATTATTTTCCAATGGTCGATGAGTAACATATATTAATGTTTCATCTTTCAAATATATTAATAATTTTTTAATAATTTTTTGTTCTAAATCACTATTTACTTCGGATAATGCTTCATCTAATATCAAAATATCGGCTTGTTTTAATAAAATACGCGCAAGTAATATTCGTTGACGTTCACCACCACTTAAATTCTTGCCCATTTCTAAACACATCGTTTGATATCGTAGTTTTCGTTTTTTAACTATGTCTTCTATCTCACATACTTCACAAACGGCTTCAAATAAGCTTTGATCAATATGCCGATATAAAACAATATTATTATAAATAGTATCCGTAAATAAATTTTCGTTTTGTCCCAAATAACCAATATGTTGACGAATTGATGTTAAATTACAATCTTTGGCATTTTTATTATCAAATAAAATATTTCCATCATAATTATCTAACTGGCCGTACAAAATTTTACAAATAGTACTCTTACCTTTTCCGGAACGCCCCTTTAACATAACCTTTTCACCACTATTAATTTTAAAAGATAAATCTTTAAAAATATAATTAATATTGTCATAAGCATATGAAACATGATTAAAGCATATTTTTTTACCTAAAGATGTTTTCTCATGGTCAAATACTTCCCTGGGAATCATAAAAAATTCACTAAGTTTATTAAATGAATTCTTCAAAAAACTTATTTTAGGTAACAAATCAATATAATTTTTAAGCGGATCTTTAAAATAAATTAATATACTATTAAAAGTTACTAAATCTAAAATGGTTAATTGATCAAGAAAAATATATTTAATTCCAATAACATTGATAAATAGTAAACCAAAATCATTAATAATACTTTTAATCATATTTAAATAATTCATTCGCTTTTCAAATTTAAAATGATAATAAGAACTACTACTACATAAGGTTTCATGATGTTTTAATATCTTATCTTCAATAAAAAGATGTTTAATACTTTCTAAATTAGTAATATTTTCTATTAAATTATTGTTATAGAAGGTATCTTCATTAATTACTTTATTAATCATTTCATTGATAAATTTATTAAACAATAAACCAATAATAAGATATATAATAAGCATTATTATTAGTACCATAAATAGAACTTTGTTAAGCATTAATAAAATTATTCCACTTGCTATAACGATAATACTATCAAGCATAATACTTACTAAAAAATCAGTAATTAAACTTTTATAGTTATTTAGTTCTTCAATACGTGCTATTATCTCTCCCGCTTGCCGTGATTTCGTCGAATACGAAGGCAGGTAGATGATTTGTTTCACAAACAATTCTTTTAACGAAATATCAATATTCTTATTTAAATAAATTTCATAATAATTACGAAAGAAATCAAAGACTATTTTAAACATTAAAATAATCGCAAATATTGTTATTATTTGATTAATTTCCGCTATTTTAAGAATCATTAGATTAGCAATAATAATCTTAAAAAATAAAGAATATGAAATGGCACAAATAGTCACTAAAAAGGTTACGATAACTAAATTAATTAATAATTTTTTCTCCATTTTAATCAAATTGTATAATTGTAAAAAAAGGGGTTTATTTTTTTGAAATTTTAATATTGGAGTATTAGGGTATAAGACTAAAACAATGTTTGACCAAATTTCTAAAAAATCATTAATAGTCATTTTGACATGTCCTTTGGCTGGGTCCATTAAGTACACATTTTTATTGTCAATTTTTTCTAATACCATATAGTGTTCATAATTTTTATTGATAACGACATGAACAATAGCAGGAAGTGTGACGCTAATCAAATCGTTAATCTCCATTATTTTTTCACCATATGCATCAAAACCATATTTCTTAGCTGCCATAATTAAATGATAAGCATCAGTTCCTTTTATACTAGTTAAAGTGTCATTGCGAATAACTTCTAATGGGACATAACCGTTGTAATAAATTATAATTGCTTGTAAACAACAAATACCACAATCAGTCATATCTTTTTGTAAAACAACTTTCATTTTTCCTCCCTTCACTAATATATTGTCTTTTTTTTAATTATTTCCTTTAAAAAAAGTATAATTTTTCTAAAAAAGTCATATTTATTAATAAATAATTAAAGGAGAGTAAAAATGATAAATAAACAAAATTTATGGTTTATATCATTATTTAGTTTAATATTAGTACTAAGTGTGTATTATTTAACATTAAAAGATACTAATTTAGAAAGTTTAACGACCATGAATAATGAAACCAGCCCTCAAATGGAAGTAACCGAAAGCAGCTATCTAGTAGCCTTACGAGTAGAAAGTGATGAAGAATTACTTTCCACGATGAATGAATTACAAACCGTATTAAATGATACTAAAACAACTTTAGAAGAAAAAAATGATGCTTATGAAACATTAAAAGAATTAAATCTTAATAAAGGAAAAGAAAGTGAATTAGAAAAACTAATTAAATCTGAGTATCAATTAGAAAGTTTTATCAAAATTAATGGTGATAAAATAAGTGTAACCATTGCTAGTCTTGATCATAATAGTGAGTTAGCAAATAAAATAATAAATACCTTGCAAAAAAAATATGATAAACAAATGTATATTACAGTTAAATTCAAAAAATAATTACTACACCAAAGTAATTGTACCTCATATAATATATTAACTTTTAATATAGAAAGTGAGGCAAAAATGATCAGTAATATTTTAACTAATCGAGAATTAGAAATATTTAATGAATTGGTCCAAAATAAATCGACCAAAGAAATTGCTGTTGCCCTTAAAATAAGTGAAAAAACAGTGCGAAATCATATTTCCAATGTGATGCAAAAATTAGGGGTTAAAGGAAGAGCTAGTGCCGTTGTCGAACTAATTAAATTAGGAGAAATTAAAATATAATAAAATAATTACCAAAAAGGTAATTATTTTTATTTTATTATGTAAGGATCATTAATTAAGCCAGAACCAGTTGCTTCAACATTTTTACTAATATTAATAACAGGACGAATAGCTAAATTATCGCTACTAATATTACTACTTAATTCACCACTTTGCTTAACAGTAATTATATTAGCAAGTTTACCAGATTTCACATAACTAGGACTTAAAGTATAATAAGCATTAGTAATTTTACTACTTTGTAAAAAATATTCACTATTATATCCTTTAGCAAAGTTTACTTCATCAGCTGATATTAAACTAATTTTTTTAGTAATAATACCATTTAAACAAATATAAGTTGGAGATAAATCAATCATATTTCGATGGTTACCAGAAAAATATGTAATACTTTCATTATTTTCTATCACCGATAAATCATTACAATAATTATCTTCACTAATAAATTGGTCATAATTTTTAAGATTTTGTTGATACCAAGTTTCTAATATCGTCTTAATATTACTATTTTCATAATTAACCAAAGATATTGGATCAGCCGATAAATTATTATTATAATAATTACTATTAATCGTATTATCTAATATTAATCGAATATTACCATTACCATTTATTCTTAATATTTTCCATGTATGATTAGCAAAATTAACATAATTATTGGTTACATTTCCAGAAAAATAATAAGTTATTCCATCATCATCAATATCTTTTATTAGTCCTGATATTTGATTATCACTAAACTGATTCTTCTCTTTAATTTCATTATTATTTACCACTAAAGAACTAAGCGATTTAGCCATAAACAATTCTTTTCCAATACTAAGTCTAAAAAATACATCAGTATTAGTCTTTATTTTTAATACATAACTATGAGTATTATGAGCCTCAATTTTAATAAAACTATCAACAATATTGTTACCATTTAGTAACTTAGTTTCATCAATATTAACGCCTAAATTATTACTAGTTAAACTATAAGTTGTTGTATCACTAGCATTTCTTACATCCATAAAGTTTATATAATAATAAGCATCTTCATCACCGGTATTAGTAATTGAAAAAGTATTCTTCTCTAAATTAGTTCGATTTACATTTATCCCACTTAAATAATTAATTGATAAATTATCATCAACAATAACGGTAAAATTATCATTGACCGTAATATTTTTTAAGAGATAATTTTTATAATCAATATAAACGAGGTCAGATAAAGCAATTAAAATGCCAATGACTAGTAAATAAATACGATACTTTGTCTTCATTACACCAACCCTATTCTTAAAAATAGTATAACATGTAATAAAAAAATTAGTCAATTTAATAACTAATTTTTAATTCATTTGACAATTATTTTAGATGTTTTTTAAATACTTTAAACTCACTAGCATTATCTAGGGTTACATCTTCCAAACTTTTAAATATTTCTTTTTCTTTAGTTGATAATTTTTCAGGAATAATTATTTTATATATTAAATACATATCTCCTTTACGACTAGAATTAGGAATAACCACTCCTTTATTCTTGATCTTAACTTTAGTTCCATTTTGGGTACCAGGATTAATATCAACTTCAATATTATTATATATAGTCGGAATTGTCTTTTTACATCCTAAAGTTGCTTCGATAATAGTTAAAGGAACCTCTAAATAAATATCTGATGCATTACGTTCAAATAATTCATGATTTGAAACATTAAATTCAATATAGATATCGCCATTGGCACCGCCATTACGACCAGCTGGTCCTTTATTACTTATTCGTAATTGATAACCAGTATCTACTCCGGCCGGAACAGTAATAACTATTTCTTTATTCTCTTTAACTAAACCACTGCCATGACAATCGCTGCAACTAGTTTTAAAACTCTTACCTGCGCCTCGACAAGTAGGACAAGTACTTTGAGTTTGAAAAGTGCCAAACAAGCTTCGTTGTTCACTAATTACTACTCCTCTACCGTTACAGGTAGGACATGTCGTTTCATCAAAACCACCATTACCATGACATTTGCTGCAAGCCTCATTTAAATTAATATTTAATGTTTTCTTACAACCACTAATAGCTTCGTTAAAAGTTAAATTAACTCGCACCAACATATCTTCACCACGAGATTTTCCACTACCACGACGAGTACGTCCTTGAGAAAAACCACCGCCAAAAAAATCTCTAAAAATACTTTCAAGATCAATATCATCAGTAGAAAAGCCACCCATTCCGCCATAAGGATTACCCCCTGCTCCATTTTGAAAAGCAGCATGACCAAATTGGTCATATTGACGTCTTTTTTCCGGATCACTTAAAATTGCATAAGCTTCTCCTATTTCTTTAAACTTCTCATCGGCTCCGGCTTCCTTATTAACATCAGGATGATATTTTTTAGCTAGTTTACGAAACGCTGATTTAATCTCCGCATCAGTCGCGTTTTTTTGTAACCCTAACACCTCATAATAATCTAATTTATTCATTTATATCACCACTTTCATGTCTTAATTTTATAAAATTATCAATCATTTCATCAAAATATAAAGCCGCCTTTTCGAAAACCATTTCATCATTAATATCAATATCTAAAATCATAAATGTTTCTTCAATCGTCTTATTACTACCAGTTTTCAAAAATTCCATATATTTATTTAGCATTTCTTTATTACCCTTAATAATTTCATTCGCTATGAACACAGCCACACTAATTGAAATAGCATAACTATATAAATAAAATGGTCTAAAATAGTGACTAACTGGAATCCAGTTACAAACATATAAATCATCAAGTTTTAAATGATTACCAGCATATATCTCATATGATTTTTTTACTAAATCATTTAAATAACTTTTCGTAATTACGCCATCATTTAAAACATATTGATACATATCTTCTTCAATTTTAGCTTCTCTAATAGTCCCATAGAAATTAATAACAAAGATGGTGAAAAAATTACTATAACCAGTATAATAAGCTTCCAAATCATCTTTTTTATTAATCATTGAATAATTGAGTAAACATTCATTAGTTAAACTAGCTACTTCTGCAACAATCGAATCATTATCACAATATACTGCATCATTAAATTCATTAATATATTGATGATTTACATCATGTCCTGCTTCATGAGCAATAGTAGATATTGATTCAAAATCATAATTATAACTAAGTAAAATTCGAGGATTTTTCTTTGGTATATTACAACAATAACCACCATTCATTTTCCCCTTATGCTCACAAAAATCAATATGATGATTATTAATAACATTTAAAAACTTATTTAAATAATCACTTCCAAGTGGTTTTAAAGCCTCCTTAATAAGTTCAATCCCTTCATCGATTTCATAGATTCTATCATTTTTAAATACGGATAAACTCATATCATAACCATGAAGTGTTTTTAAATTATTAGCTTTCTTTTTAATATCTAAATATTTTTGATAGCTAGCAATATTTCTTATAGCCACTTTATTTAAATTTTCATAAACTCGATGATTAATTTTTTTACTAAATAAATTTTCCGTAATTGGACTATCATAATGATGAATTTTACTATCAGCAATATTAAGTTTAATAAAACTATTTAAATTAGCTGCAAATGTATCCCCATATTGATCTAATTTACTCATAAATTTGTGATAAACATTTTTACGAATATTTTCATTTTCATTTCTAATTAAGCGACGGTAATTTGTTGATGTAATAGCCTCAGTCTCATTACCAATTTTAATTTTACCATAATCATTTTGACTATTAATTATCCCTTGAGTTAAATTCTCAAAGTTATTTACACTACCAACTAAATTAGTAACTATTTTTTCTTCATTATCACTTAATACATGGTCTTTAAAACGATATATATCATCTAAAAAAGATTGATATTTTTTTAATAATTCATTACTTACTAAAGTGTCATATGTCGCTTTATCTAAGCTCATTAACTCCGGTTTAAAAAACGTTGTTTCACTATATAAATCATTAATTAAACTTTCAATTTCATTTAATTGTTTAATACTCTCATTATTTCCTAAATCTTCTGAATATTTTAAATAAGCATATACATCTAAACTTGAAGAATTTATTATTAATTCAATATATAAATCTAAAAATGATTTTAATTTATCCGCTTTATTAAGTAATCCAGCATAGTTTTTTAATAACTTTATATCATTTTTTAATTTTGTCAATTGTTCTCGAAAATCAGCATTAGATTTACAATATTCCGTTAAATCCCATTTATATTTATCAGGTATATCACTTCTTTTTTGATACTTTTCCATAATTCCTCCAAATACGGTCTAAAAGTTCTAGTCACCTAGAACTTTTAAAATCATACTTTATTATTTTTCTTCGTAACTTGCTTCTTCTACTGTATCATCTGTTTTTGCTTCACTACTATTATCAGTTTCTGTTGCAGTTTCACTAGCCGTATTTTTACTCGCTTCTTCATAAACACGACTTGCAAGTTTCATTGTTACTTCTTGTAGACTTTCAGTTTTCTTAGTTATATCTTCTATGTCTGTACCTTCTAATGCTTTTTTAAGATCAGCTATTTTTTCTTCTGTTTCTTTCTTTTCATCATCAGTTACTTTTTCACCTAGGTCTTTAACCGCTTTTTCAGTTTGGAAAATCATTGCATCAGCATTATTTCTAGCATCTACTTCTTTTTTCTTTAGTTCATCTGCTTCTTTATTAGCTTCAGCATCTTTTACCATTTTATCAATTTCATCATCACTTAAGTTAGATGAAGCTGTAATAGTAATTGATTGTTCTTTATTAGTTCCTAAATCTTTTGCATTAACATTAACGATACCATTTGCATCGATATCAAATGTAACTTCAATTTGAGGTACTCCTCGTGGTGCTGGTGGAATATTATCAAGTCTAAAGTTACCTAAAGATTTATTATCAGCAGCCATTTGGCGTTCGCCTTGTAAAATATGAATATCTACTGCTGGTTGAGAATCAACCGCCGTTGAGAACACTTGTGATTTACTAGTTGGAATAGTTGTATTTCGAGGAATTAAAACTGTCATTACATCACCTAAAGTTTCAAGTCCTAAAGATAATGGTGTAACATCAAGAAGTACGATATCTTCTACTTCACCAGTTAATACTCCACCTTGAATCGCCGCACCCATTGCCACTACTTCATCAGGATTAACTCCTTTATTTGGTTCTTTTCCTAATTCATTTTTAACTAAATCTTGAATATATGGAATACGTGTAGATCCTCCTACTAAAATAACCTTGTCAATATCTTTATTAGTTAATTTTGCATCTTTTAACGC
>CAYPXM010000008.1:0-27880 GCA_964415015.1 uncultured Muribaculaceae bacterium
TCAAATTTACCACCAGATATTATTAATGGTGTTCTTGCTTCATCAATTAAAATAGAATCAACTTCATCAACAATACAAAAATTAAGTGGTCTTTGACAACGATCTTCTTTTTTAACGACCATATTATCACGTAAGTAGTCAAAACCTACTTCATTATTTGTGGAATATAATACATCACAGTCATATGCTGCTTTTTTTTCTTGAGGTGATAATTCCCGTAAATTAAGTCCAACACTAAGACCTAAAAAACGATAAATATTACCCATCCACTCTGAGTCACGTTTAGCAAGGAATTCATTAACAGTAATAATATGTACCCCATCACCCGTTAAGGCATTTAAGTAGGTCGGCATAGTTTCAGTTAATGTTTTACCTTCACCAGTTTTCATCTCCGCTATATTACCATAGTGAATAGCTAATCCACCTAATATTTGGACATGATATGGTTTTTCTCCTATTACCCGGTATGCCGCTTCTCTAACCGTTGCAAAAGCAGGTACAACAATATCTTCTAGGGTATAACCATCAGAAAGCATTTGACGTAATTCGTCAGTCTTATTTTTTAATTCATCATCGCTTAATTTTTCATATTCATCACTTAAAGCCTCAACTTTTAAAGCTATATCTTCAAACCTTTTTAATTCTTTATATTCTGTATCAAGTAATTTTCTTAATAATCCCATCTTGAATCCTCCATAACAATATATATTGTATCAAATTAATATTTAAATTAAAAGATAAAACATAGAAAAAAGAGGTATAAACCTCTATTTAACATTGATTATTCCGTAACTACCATCATTACGTAGATATAAAACAGAAACACATTCTTCATCAATATTTTTAAAAACAAAGAAATCATGATTTAAAAGTTCCATTTGTAATATTGCTTCTTCTTCATCCATTGGTTTCATTTCAATGTTTTTTCTTTTAACAATTTTTTCTTCATTTTGCTCTTCTTCATCATCGAAATCGATTTCTAAATTTATTTCAAAATCATCTAATGCTTCATATTTATTTGACAATCTAGTTTTATTTTTTCTAATTTGTCTTTCTAATTTATCAATTACTAAATCAACTGCAGCATATAAATCTTTATGTGATTCTTCCGCTCTTAATGTAAATCTTGTTGTAGGTACTGTTACTTCAATAATTTGTTCTCCATTACGAACTCGAATAATAACTCCAGCTGTAATTGTTTCTGGATTTTCAAAATAACGATCTAGTTTAGCAAGTTTACCTTCTATATGCTCTTTTATTGCTTTAGTTACTTCTAACTTATCACCACGAATATTATTTTTCACAAAAATCACCTTCCATGTTTTTATTATACCGAAATTTTTATAAAATACAAGAAATTTAGCCAAGAAAAAACTACTAAATAGTAGCAAGCGTTACTGACATTACTTCAACAGCTTGTAGGCCTTTAGTAGTTTCTATTAATTTGAAATCAACTATTTCACCCTCAGACAGAGTTTTATAGCCATCACGATTAATAGCGGAGTAATGCACAAATATGTCTTCAAGATTACTACATTCGATGAAGCCATAGCCTTTGGCATTATTAAACCATTTGACCTTACCTCTCATATCACACCTCGCCTTCCACATCTGTATAAGATAATATCTAAATTGTGCGCTTTTTATTTTAGAAATCATCCGCAACAAAACGAGTATATCAAATGTGAATTGAAAAATTTATATCTCTGTTCAAAAGCAAACTTTTTTTGTTCGAATAAATATTATTAATTATTTTTATCTTAAAATTCGACATTTTTTTCTTTAATAAAACATTTAGAACCAAGTTTCCACTTTTTAAATAATTTCTCAGTAAAATGAGTTTCAAGAGGTGGGCAGAATGTATAATTTATATATAAGCAATGTAATGAAACTAGTATATGCCATTAAACCTCTAGATGATGTAAAAGCAAAGAAGATAAGATTTATTTTCAAATGTTTTTACTATACAATCACTAAACTGGTAATTATTCTTTTATTATCGATATTATTTAAAACTTTATTAACTACCAGTATTATGTGTTTATCATTTATTGTTCTCCGGGCTTTTTCAGGAGGAATACATGCTAAAAATAATTATATTTGCTGGGTTATAACCTTATTACTATTTTGCATTATTCCAGCAATATCACCATATGTTATTATTCCAAATATTATTTACAATATTTCTTTTCCAATATTAGTTATCTGCTATTTCATTTGGAGTCCTAATGATACCAAAAAGCGACCTATTAAAACTATGAAAGAAGTTTATATTAAGAAAATAGTCTCTTTAATTACTATAGGTATATTATCTATCCTTATTCATTATAACTGGCGAAGTGATATTACCTTTTGCATATTTATGGCCGAAATTATTACTTTAATTTCGATATCCCCTATTACTTATAAATTATTTAATTGTAGTGGTTTTAATTATAAACAAAAATAAGTACTATATGTACTTATATATAAAGAAAGGAGAAAATTATATGACTCGTTCTAACACTTTATATGTATGGTTTTTTGAACCAGAAGAAGACTAATAATAAAAATTCCGTTAATTCGGAATTTTTATTTTTACGATAAACAAATTATTTTTAATATCAATAGTACATTTTAATTTCTGATTATCTAACATTGAAAATAGTCCATATCCACTAGCCCGATTTTTCGTTGAATAATTAATTTTTCCTATTGAATCAATGTTTATATCATTATTGAAATTATTAATTATTTCAATAGATTGAACCCCATCTTTTTCTCTAAATATTATGTATATTATACCGTCTTTGGCAGGTATTGCTTCAATAGCATTAGTAAGGGCATTACCTAACGCTTCGCATAACAACACATAATCTTTTTCTTTTATTTTCTTTAATTTATCCGAAGTAAAATTATTTTCAATTAAAATTTTAGTACTACTTACCTGACACATTGATAAACGATCCGCAATTAACCCTAAAAAACAATCGGGAACATTTTTCAAATTCTCAATATATGCTAGTTCCTTACTGTTATTATCAATTAATCCATCAATAATATTATTTACTTTTTTATTACCATATTTTTTTACAGCATATAGTTGATACTTAATATTATGCTTATATAGTTTGAATTCATTAATATACTTATAATATTCCGTATTCTTTTTCTCTAGATTAATATTATTGTACTTCATGACCACATTAACATAATATAGTTTTATAGAAATTATAATTACAAAAAGCATAAATAATAATAGAATTATAAATAAAAAATAAGTAGTATTTTGGTAATATGTTTTATAATTAATTACACCAATTATAACTAAGATAATAAATAGTATTACACTAGTTATAATATAATAATTTTTTTTCATAAAGATTTTAACTTTATCAATAATGTTAAAACGGTGGATTACTTTTATTAATAAATAAAATAAGATATTAAATATAATGGTTGCTAATACTCGGCTTGTTAGCGTCCACTCAGGACTCATTATATTAATATTTACTAAGCATAATGAAAAGATAATACCCATTAATAAATCAAATATAATGCAACATAACCATGTAAAAGTAAAATAAAGGAAAGTATTAGCTATATCAGTTTTTAAAGATGTCTTACAAATAATTATCATTGATATAAAATAGATAATTTCTTTAATAATTATTTTTTCATTAACCGATAACAATGCAATTACTGAAGATAGGATTATTACGCCAATAATTAACATAAAAGTGTTCTTAAAGGTACTTTTGCTTAATTTATGAATCATGTAAATTTGAAGATAAATCGCAACAAATTGAACATATAAGTAGACAATGTTATATAAAAAATCAGTCATTTTCTATATCACTCCGATACTTCTTTGATAACATATCAACTTTTTCTCCCAAATCCGTTTTGAAATATCCTTTAGCCCAGTTATATTTTTCTATTCGATCGCGGTTAACAATACATGCTCGATGAACTTTAACAAAACGAGCATCTAATTGATTTTCTACATCTAATAAAGTTAGTGGTACGACATATGTGTTTAAATCAGTTTTAATTATAACCTTTCTTTCCACAGTATCTCGATATATATAGACAATATGACGAAATTGAACTTGTAAACTAAGATTTCGGTTACTGTAATTAAAAGACTCGTAATCATATTTCTTATTTAATATTAAGTTTATATCTTTGGTTAATTTTCCTTTAAATTCACCTAGTTTTTCAATGAAATCAAATATATTATATAATGAACGATATACCGTTTCAAATAAACTATCATGACTAGTTACTATAATAATATTACTTAATAAATCTTTATCGCGAATAATCTTGGCAATATCTACTCCACTAATGCTATTAGCTAATTCTATATCAAGAATATAAACTTTGTTTAAAGTAGTATCATCGATTATACTTTGTAATTCACTATCATACTTAGAAAAACATTTGATATTAATATCTTTTTTATTGGAAAAAGTCACCTTTAATATGATGTCTTTAATTTGTTTCAATAATTGCTTGTTGTCATCGACAATAATAAAAGTCACCATATTATACACTCTTTCCCATCATCATAAGTTATGTATTTGCTATTTGCAATTATACCATATATTGGTTATTAATGACAACAAAAAAATCTATAATTCATATAGATTTTTAAGAATTTTAATTTTATAATTTCGATCGTAAAAGATAACTTCTTTTTTTAATAATTCTTGATGTAATTTATTTAAATTAATATATTCACCAAAAATAATACATTTTCTATTAGTCTTTATTAAACCCGCTATTACTCCAATTAATTCATTAAAAGAGTAATTATTTTCTATTACTTTTAAATCTTTATCATAAACATTAATATAATCATTATTAATATTGATATATAGGGTTTTATGATCTAAGTAATCGCCCATAAATATTTGCTTACAAGAGTATGTCGTAGTAATTTTATTTTGATTATTTGATAATAATATAATACTTGTTTTTCGCTTGTTAATTACTAATTGTTCTAATAACTGGTCAAGAATATTATCATCGAGTAATATACCGTTTTTTATTTCAAATTGTGTATAATGTTTAACCGTTAATACTTGATCAATATAATAGTATAGTTTATTACTTAATAATAATATGATAATTTTCATGTTATCCCTTTTTTAATCTTAAATATTTTTCTTTGGTTTTGTTTCCACCTCTTATATGGCGTTCTTCAATATGTTCATCTAGAATTGGTCTTATTTCATTATAAAGTTCATGATTAATATTAGGTAGACGTTCTGATAAATCTTTATGAACAGTACTTTTACTAACATACTCCATATTAGCTATCTCTCTAATTGTTTTTTTCGTATCAATCATGTGATTGGCTTCTCGATACATCCGATTAATCATTTCATCGTTCATATTATCCCCCTAGTTAAGTATATTTATATTACTTTATTTTGATAACAATTAATTAATTATTGAATTTATATCCATACTATAAAATACTTCTGGGTCAACTAAGCTACCATTAATATTAACTTCAAACAATAGTGATTCACTATCATTACTGATTTTATTTTTAGTACTTTTTCCTAAAATTGTATTTTGTTCAATCACTTGATTTTCACTTACGGCTATTTCGTCAACAGAATAATATATTGTACTAACATTATTACCATGATTAATAGTAATGATATTACCTAAAATTTCATCTTTAGTAATTTTAGATACAGTTCCCGATAAAACATTTACTACCTCAAATTTATCAGTTGCTACATATAGAATTCCGGTATTTGGCATATATGTATTTTCATAATAAATTAATGATTCTATTTGTTTACTTGATTCACTATCTTTATTATAGTAATGGGCTTTAATATTTACATTTTCTCCAATATAAGGTTTTATTATTTGAGTTTCATTATCATTAAAGACTGGCCAAGCATTATTTATTAAACCTCCTGTAACATAATCATATTCAGTTATATCTCCTGATACATTTCCCGCAATGACTGTTAAGCATAAACAGATTACCCCAATGGTTGATAAAAAAACTGTTGGTAAAACATATTTTTTTAGTTTCCTTTTTTTCATTATTCACCTTCCTATTAGAAAGTGTGAACAATAATTTATTAATTATGCAAAAAATCTTTAATTTTTATATCTTGATAGTAATGTTTAATTATATCTTGGTAACTTATACCACCTTTAGCCATTTCATTTGCCCCATATTGGCTCAGTCCAACACCATGACCATAACCATAACAAGTAATATGAAGGATATCATTTTCATAATTTACTAGGAAAGCAGCACTTCGTAAATTAAATAGTTTTCTAAATTCTACGCCGGAAAATTTTTTATTATTAATAACAATATTATCCACATAATTATTATCTTTGATATTTATTTCATTAAGATAAATTCTTTCTTCAGTACCAAGAATATTTTGTATTTGTTTCTCCGAAAAAGTATATTCACTTTTATACTTGTTCACATTCATATCTGGTGATGAAACAATTTTTAAATAATCATAATTTTCTTGAAAGACTGCCGCTGGTTCTTCCGTATACCCACTAGAAATAGCATAATAATATGATTTAATTATTTCGTCATCATAATATATTACTTCATTTTTAGTATCAAATACGGCCTTTTTAATTCTGTTATACATTGTGTCATAATTATCTAGCCATTTTTCGCGCATTTGTGTTTCACTTATAAAGGCTTGATCACCCGTAGTGACAAATCCACGGTGGTTCATTTGATATAAAGCAAAAGTTCGAGCAACAACTGCTTGAGTTTTAAGCGCTTCTTCATGGAATAAAGCTGGCATTTCTGCTGATACTACTCCAATCAAATAATCATCTAATAAAAGATTATATTGTTTATCATCTATTTTTAATAATATTTTAATCTGTTCTTCATGATTATTTTGAGACAAAATAAAATTAGTTTTTTTATTAAAAAAACTAATTACTACTAACGGAATTAAAATTACTATTACCCATAATAATATTTTGTTATGCATTATTTCTCCTAAACTAATTTACATACCTCATAAAATTGTATGATAAAATTACTAATTAGATAACTAATACTTATTATTAATATTACTACTCCTACTTTTGCTTCAACTTTATGGTTCTTTTTAAATATACCATTAATATTTAAACCAGAAACTACAAAAGTCGAAACAAAAATTGATAATATATAAATAAATAACTTAATATACATTTTTAGCCTCATAATCTCTTATTTGTCTAATTCTTCTCACATGTCGTTCTTCATTTAAACAAGAAGTTTCTAAAAAAGTTTTTACCAGTTTTAAAGCTTCATTATTAGTATAATTTGAACCTATTGCTAAAACATTGGCATCATTATGTTGACGGGATAAAATAGTATCATTGATATTAGTTACATGGGCACAACGAATATTTTTGACTTTATTGGCAGCAATACTTATACCAATTCCAGTTCCACAAATTAATATTCCCATACTTCCTTCATTATTATTTACTTTTTCACCTAACGCAAAAGCAAAAATTGGATAATCGTCTAGGGGATCATTCGGTAAATCGATTTTTTCTATATCATAAGTATTTTTTAAACTTTTTAACAAATAATTAGTTATCAAAACCCCATTATGATCACATGCGATAAATACTTTCATTTTTTTATTCCTTTCATTGCTTCTTTAAATACTGGTAATAAACCTGTATTATTTTTTCGATGTGGTGGCAACTGATAAATATCATGCCCTGGAAATTCATTTCCTTCGATTAAATATAATTGTTTAGGTCCAACACAAACATCCCAACCAACATATAATACTTGTGGAATGACGAGTGATGCTTTTTCACATAATGAAACTACTTCCTTAAAATTTGGAATTACTAAACCAACAATATTACTATTAGTTAATGGGTGTTTATAGTATAAATGATCAAATTTATCAATCGCCGGAAACTCTACTTTTCCAGTTTCAATATTTATTGGTGCTGCCATACCATCATTATTAAAATTATCCACAACATTATTCTTATTGCCAATTCTAATATATGCCGTTACCACTTTCTTATTTATTGTTACTACTCGAAGCGTATTAATAGAAGTAGGATGTAAATCACTTATTTCTTTTATCTGTTCTAATACTTCTTCTACCAATAATTGTTTATTATTTAATAATTCTTGATAAATTTTTTTATTGTCATTACTATTTTTTATTAATATTATACCTTTACCACATTGTAAGTTTATTGGTTTTGCAATAAGTTTTTGATGTTTTTTTAATAAATTATTAAATTTTTCATAATTACTATCATCTAAAAGTAGCCAATCTCTGCCAATATAATTTTTAAATTTTTCATTAAAAAGAACTTTATTATTAAAATATTTAGTATAGTTAGGATCATTATATTTCTTTACAAACTCGTTATTTATTCCGCGAGTTATTATTGTTTTTCTCTCTTTATTATTTAAATTAAACATTTCAAATAATTGGTAATCTAAATATCCCGCTTGAAACCGCAAACCACACCATACAATATCAAAAAATAATATAATACGATTTTTTTTAGTTTTTACATGAATAGCATTAATAACACGAAAAAAACGTTTAAAATCCATATTAAATATTCGTTTTAAAAGATATTTTAATTTCATATTATCATCTCCTAATCATTATATCAAAAAGCAAGCAAAAAAAAAACTGAATTATTCAGCTTCTTTAATATCTTTATTATAACCGTACTTTTTATTAAACTTTTCAACAGTTCCTGTTTTTTTAGTTTTTCCTTGGGTACCAGTATAGAAAGAATGACAATCACTACAAACTTCTAAGTTTATTTGGTCTACAGTTGACATAGTAGTAAATGTTGACCCACATGCACATTTAACAGTACATTCTTTTAAACTTGGATGAATTTCAGCTTTCATTATATCGCTCCTTTCGCCATGTTTATTACTTAAACATAGTTTTTTCTCGTCTTATGTATTATAACACATCTATATTATTTAGCAATAATTATTTAAAAATTTTAATATGATAAATAAATTTACCAACAAATTCAATAATATTGTCGCATTTTTTCACTGCTATAGTTTTAAATATTGCTTTTCCACCAACTGTAAGTGATGAAACCAAAGCAGTAATGATAATAGTCACAAGACTTATATTATCAATATATATCACAATGAATATTGATAATATAGTAACTAACGATCCACTAACAATCCCACAAATATCACCGACAACATCACAACAGATAGATGCGATTTTACTAGAATTTTTTATTATTTTTACTGATTCTTTAGCTCCGTTTATTTTTTTAGTTGCTTTGGCATGAAAAGTAGCTTCTTTACTAGTTAGTGCCGCAACACCAATCATGTCAAATATAATGCCTATCGTTATAACTACTAACAGAATTATAACCAAAAAAATAACATTTAGGTTATTGGCTATCAAATTAGATATCCCACTAAATATTATTGATAAAATAAACGTTAGCAAAAATACAATGACAATCCAATTACGTTTCATATTTCTCCTAACAAAAGGTTTATTGTATGGATATATAATAAATTAATTTTACGGCTTGAGGTCGAGCTGAATTTCTCTACTTTCCACCATTGGTTACCCGCCGGCAATTTCTAATTAAGGATTGTAACTAATTGTCGCCAAATTAGTTGCTCGATTACCACTTAGTCCGCACTTCAATCTTTAAAATATATTCACTCTAGAGGTTTTCCCAAGCACAGAAAATTTGTTTTTATTCGCTTTTGCAATTATAATTTCAATTTCTATCCCATATAATCACTCACGACATGTGCATTAATAATTTATGCGTAACAAAAGGAATTAAATTATATGCCATTATAACGTTCCTCAAGTTTTAAATCATATATTCACCCTAACCTGGGCGGAAAAAGCAAATATACAAAGTGCGATAGCACAATTAATGGATTTTTAGCCCCATCTTCTAACAATATCTGTGACTAGAATAATGCTCCATACATAATTAAATAATACCATATTTACACTTACTTGTCAAGGTCTTCAAAAAATTATATTGCTTAATTTTTGAAATAGTGCTTGATTAAAATAATAATTGTTGTCATACGATAAGTCACTTACATCTACCATTTCATATTGATACTTTATCGTTAAACCGTGTATATAATCATTAATGTTATTTTGATATTTCAAATTTACCTTTGATAATTTTGGGATATTTATTATTATTACATGATCCGTTAATAATTTTAGTTCACTTAATAACATTGAATAATCACTTAAAAATTTTTCTATAAATCGATAATCTAATATTTGGTCATGTTTGGCTAAAAGTATTTCATCAATTCCAATAAATAATATTACTTTATTACTATCATGAATAACTTTTTTAATAGTTTTTTTATTTACTATTTTATTATCTTTAATATCATCAATTAAATCCTTAACTTTTTGTTGGTGATAGATATAATCCATATTGTATGAAGAAGATTGGTATTTATCGATAATTTCTTCGGCCAAATAGTCATTATAAGATATTCCAAATAAGTCATGATTTAGCTTAGCCATGTTACCACTATCACCTAAAATAGTTATATTATATTTATCTTGTTTCACATACATAAATATTAAAAAGGTAATTACTGTTGCACCAAGAATAATTAACATAATTTTTTTCATTTTTTACCTCAAAAAAAAATAGAGTATACTCTATTTTATTCAATTACACTTATTTTAGCACCGACATTAGTCAACTTTTCTATAATGTTTTCGTAACCACGTAAAATGTGATCTATTTCATATATATCAGTGTTACCACTTGCAACTAAACCGGCGATAATCATGGCTGCTCCCGCTCTTAAATCGGTGGCGACTATTTTTTGACCTTTTAACATGGAAGGCCCCATGGTTATTACTTTTTGATTTGTTTGCATCATTTCTGCACCCATACTTACGATATATTTTACGTATTGCATCCGATTTTCATAGATTGTCTCTTCATATGATGAAAAACCCCGTAATTGAGTCATATAGACAGCTATGGGTTGACCTAAATCCGTGGGAAAACCTGGATAGACTTGAGACTTAATTTGAATTGGACTTCTTACTTCATTTTTACTAATAATTATTTTATTTTCTAAAATTTCTAAATTTGCCCCACTAGCTTCTAACTTGCTTGTTAGTGATTCAATATGTTCTGGAATTATATTATTAATTACTAAGTTTTCTCCCATTAAAGCACCCATAATTAAGTATGTTCCAGCTTCTATTCGATCGGGAATTACTTCAGTAAATCCTTTATTTAATTCTTTGACTCCAATTATTTTTATTCGACTTGTTCCAGCTCCATAAATTTTTGCCCCCATTGAAATTAATAATGAAGCAATATTTACTATTTCAGGTTCACCAGCGGCATTATTAATGATTGTTTCTCCATCCGCTAGAACCGAAGCAAACATTAAATTAATAGTTGCCCCCACGCTCGCAAAATCAAGATTAATGAACGCACCGGTCAATTTTTTAGCATCTATTATATATTTATTGTCGGCAAAAGTTATGGTTGCACCTAATTTTTTAAAACCATCTAAATGTAAATTTATAGGCCTTGTTCCTATATTGCAACCGCCGGAATACGCAATCTCAACATGATGAAATTTGGCTAATAACACTCCCATAAAATAGGTGGACGCTCTTAATTTACCACTCAATTCCTCATCAATATAACAATTCTTTACTTGACTAGAATCAATTTCTAAAAGACCTGATTTTTCTATATAAGTAGCACTTAATTTACTAATTATTTCTTTTAAAGCTGTTACATCACTAATATTGGGGACATTTAATATTTTAGCCCCAGAATTAGATAGTAAGGCTGCTGGTATAAGAGCTACAACACTATTCTTTGCACCACTTATATCAATTGTTCCTGATAAAGGATGATTACCTTCAATATGAATTTTTTGCATCAAGTCACTTCCTTATAAATAATATATCGTTTAATAAAATTAATGTCAATTAATACTACATAAAACATATGATAGCAAAACCAATCAAGATAACTATTCCAATGTATTCGGCAATTTTCCCGATTAAATCATTAACTGCATTACCACAAATGAATCCGAGATACGTAAAAATAGCACTTGTTAAAGCAAATATCAAATAATAAATATACTTGCTATTTTCTAGGGCAAATCCGACCGAAAAACTATCAATACTTACACTAAATGCAAATATGTTATAACCCAAAATTGAATTAACAAATTTTGCTTTATCAGTACTAAATTTTTCAATAATAGCATTAATGGCAATTATGATTAGAACCGAGCCTAAAATAATATCGCTTTTAATATTTACTACTAAGAAAAAATATTGACCAATATAATTTCCGATAAGTGGCATAAAAAAATGATATATCCCGACAATGATTGCACATTTAATAATTACATCTTTTTTAATCTTTTGTAAACCGATACTTAGTGCTAAGGAAAAAGCATCCATGCTTAATGCTAATGCTAGTATTATTAAAGAAATAAATGACATAATGCCCCCTATTAATAATATTAATTATAACTATTAAATATTATCAATTATTTCTTTTACTAATGATTTATATTCCTCTTGTTCTTCATCAATAAAACATAGCGGTGGATATAAAACACACCACCAATTATCTCCTAAACCTTTTCCTATCGTAATTATCATTGATTCGTATTCTCCTGAGGGATATGAGACACCACGATAATTTTTTTGGGGAAAATAATTACTACCAATTTTTACATTATAATCTATTTGATAAGCCGATATAATATTTTCTATGGTTGTTTTGCTATCAATAAGATATGCTTTCGTATTATCGTAATTATCAATTTTTTCCTCATTCATTTTTAAAAAAGATATTACTTCCTTTTTGATATTCATTTTCGTTAATTGATCTTCAATATTATTACTATTTGCTATTATCCGAAATCTAATTGCATCTTGTGGTATAACAATACTTTCCTGATCATTAATCATTAATAACATTGTAACTATAAATCCCACAATAATAATTTTTTTCATTTAATCACCTATTATTTTATGGATTAATATTTACTTTTTTATACAAAAAAAATTTTTATCTTTCGATAAAAATAAACCGTTTACAATTGTTATAATCTTTTTCCATATAAGCTTTATTAAACCCACATTGATTGGCATAACTAATTATTATTTCTTGTTGTTCTTCTCCTATTTCAAAAGCAATTAACTTTAATTTCTTAAAATCCTTAACCATATTTATAATTCTCTTATAAAAAATTATTTCATCATCACCAGCATATAAAGCAATTGGTGGTTCAAAACGGGTGTTGGGATTGACATTATCAGTTTCTTTTAAATAAGGAGGGTTAGAAATAATTACTTCATATTCATCATTAATATCTTCATTTAAGATATCTTTTGTAAAATTACTAGCATTTACCTTTAATAAATCAATATTTTTTTGGCAAACATCATTTGCTTTACGAGATATATCAAATAAATCTACCTGACAATCTAACAATTTACTTAAAGTTATACCAATAACTCCACTTCCAGAACATAAGTCAGCTATTTTGCTTATTGGATAATTAATTTTTTTTATTGTTTTTTCAACCAATAATTCGGTTTCAAAGCGTGGAATTAATACATTTTCATTTATGATAAACTCAAAGCCATAAAAATTACTGTTTCCAACAATATAAGCAATGGGATAACCGCTTGCAATTTTATTTAATAATTCTTCCGTAATACTTATATTATTATTTCTTAGGGTTATTTCATCAATATACGATAAATTATGCATTGTTACCCGCTAATTTCAATCTTAAATCTTCCGTAATTAAGGCTTCTATTACAGGTTCTAAATTTCCATCCATAACACGATCAAGTTCCATTATTGAATAATTTATTCGATGGTCAGTAACACGGTTTTGAGGATAGTTATATGTTCTAATTTTTTCGGAACGGTCTCCACTACCAATTTTACTTTTTCGTTCATTTCCAAGCGCCTCATCTTGTTTTCGTTGCATTTCATCATATAATTTTACTTTTAGTACACTTATCGCTTGTTCTTTATTTTTTATTTGACTTCGTTCATTTTGACATGTAACTACAATACCTGTTGGAATATGTGTAACCCGAACCGCAGAATCCGTAGTATTTACTCCTTGACCACCACATCCACTTGAACGATATACATCTATTTTTAAATCTATTTCTTTTATTTCAACATTTACTTCTTCAACCTCTGGCATTACTAAAACGGTCGCAGTCGATGTGTGTACTCTTCCTTGAGTCTCCGTTAATGGTACTCGCTGAACACGGTGTGATCCACTTTCATATTTTAATTTAGAATATACATTATCACCCTTGACCATGAATTCTATCGTAGAAAAGCCACCACTTGAACCAACGACTTGATTAATTATTTCAATTTTCCATCCTAATTTTTCTACGTAATGAGAATACATACGAAATAAATCACCGGCAAAAATATTTGCTTCGTCGCCACCGGCGGCACCCCTTATTTCCATTATAACGTTCTTCGCATCATGTTCATCCTTAGGAATAAGTAAAATTTCTAATTCTTTTTCAATATTATCCTTTAACTCATTATTTTCTTGAAGTTCTGCTTCAGCTACTTCAGACAATTCCGGGTCTTTAATTAATTCTTTTGCTTCCTTAATATTATTTAATACTTTTTTATACTCTTTATATTTATTAACCGTTTGTTCTAAATCACTTTGTTCTTTAGATAATTTTTTAACTAAACTATAATCATTTAAAACCTCTTGACTAGCAAGTTGATCAGTTAATTCATTATAGCGATTTAAAATTGTTTCTAATCTATCAATCATATAAATTCCTCTTTCGTTAAAAATTATAACATGAGTTTAACCTAAAACAAACAGTTTTATAAACTGTTTGCTTCGTCTTCTTCATCAATTATTACTAAATCTTTTAAATCGTCTTCCGCTTCATCATCAGTTTCATCGCGATCATAAAAAATATTTTCTTCATCTTCAATGATTTCATCATCCATATTATCATTGATAATAGTTGATTCTTCATCTTCGTCATCATCATCACTAGTCATTTTAATTTTATTAGTGTGTTTTGATTTTAAATCCCAAGTACCATCATCTAACATATAAAACCGTTTATCAGTTGTTAGCAGTTCAAAAAAATCACCAATTTTATTTTCGTACATACTACTACTTAATCCTTTTAAATCACATATTTGTTTAAAAAGATCAGTAATTTTTTGTTTCTTTTTTCCTTCTGTTAAAAGCATAAAAGCTAAATCATCATATGAAATTACATCAATTTCATCTTTAGTCATATTTTTTATCATTTTTTTCCTCCTACATTTTATTAATAGTTTTAATATTTAATAAACCTAAACTTATATTTACTACTATAGCGGTAATTTCACAAATTTGCAATTTAAATTGACTATAATTGCTATCTTCATCAATAATTTTTTCATGGGCATATAATTTATTAAATAAAGTAGTTAAATCTAATACATATTTGGCAATTATTGATGGGTCATTATTTTCTTTTGCGGCGACAAGATTTTCCTCAAATCGATACAATAACCACACAATATTCCATATATAATCATTAATTATTATATTATCATAATTGATTATTGTGTCTATTTTATTACTTAGTAAAGATTGGATACGAGCATATGTATATTGAACATAAGGCCCTGTATTACCCTCAAATTTCAAAGTATCTTCTAATTTAAATTCAATATCATTGGTTCGATAATTTTTTAAATCATTAAAAGTTACTGCCCCAACACCTACAATAGTAGCTATCTCATCTTTATTATCCAAATTACTATTTTTTTCAATTATATGTTTTTTTGAAGCATTAATTGCTTCATCTAAAACATCTTGTAAAACAATTGATTTTCCATGTCTAGTCGACATTTTTTTACCATCAGTAAGTAACATTCCAAAATTGATATGTTTAATATCATCTGCCCAGTCACAACCCATAAGTGTTACTATCTTTTTAATATGTTCAAAATGAAGATTTTGTTCATTTCCTACGACATATAAAATTTCATCAAAATCATATCTTTTTTTACGATCAAATAAAGCAGCTAAATCTCTAGTAATATATAATGTTGCTCCATCACTTCGTTTAATTAATGCAGGAGTCTCATCACCAAAATCTACTATCGTAGCGCCATCACTAATAGATAATAAGTTTTTTTCTTCTAATTTAGAAATAACATCATCCATTTTGTCTTTATAGTATGACTCACCTTCATATGAATCAAATTGATTAACTCCTAAAAGATCATAAGTTTTTTGAAATTCCTTAATTGATTCATTCTTAAACCACTCCCAATATTTTAGGGCTTCAGAATCGTTGTCTTCTAGTTTTTTAAACCACGCCCGACCATAATCATCTAAGGCAGGATTTTTTTCACTTTCTTCGTGAAATTTAACATATACTCTTTTTAATTCATTAATTAATGATTCATTACTTGACAGCTCTCGTCCCCACGTTTTATAGGCATATATTAATTTTCCAAATTGCGTACCATAATCACCTAAATAATTTATTGTTGTAACATTATAGCCACATTTCATGGAAATATGTTTTAGGGCTTCTCCTATTACTGTACTTCGTAAGTGACCGACGCCAAATGGTTTTGCAACATTAGGTGAAGAATATTCAATAACAATTTTTTTACCTTTACCTAAATCATTATCACCATAATTATTTTTTTTATTCATTATTTTTGTGATTAATTTTTTGGTTAAGCTAGTTTTATCTAAGAAAACATTAACATATCCATTAATCACATTTCCATCTAAAGCAAGTTCTGTTAATAAATTATTAGCAATTTCCATTGGACTCTTTTTTAATGTTTTAGCAAATGAAAAACAAGGAATAGCAAAGTCTCCTAAATGATAATCTTTAGGATACTCTATTTTAATATCTTCAAGTTTTATTTCATGATTAAGTATTTCATATATTTTTTCTCTTAATTCATCTTTCATAATTAATCCTCTTTTACTATTTCTATTTTATTAACATTACTATTTGTTTCTAATACATATTGTATAACAATTTTATCTTCATACTCATGAAATGTTCCTTTAATAACAGGAATATCCACGCAATAATTATATTCTTTTAAAGTATAAGTACTTAGGTTTTTTAATCCAATTTGTAATTTTAATATTCCCTCATTATTCTCGTATGTAAATAATAAATCTTTATTTACTATTTTAAAAACCATATGAGTAGTCTCATTAATATATTCATATTGACCATTTAATTTCTTAACATGGTTATATGTATCCATTAATTCATTATCTTGATAAAAAAGTAATTTCATAATTAACCTCTTTTTCAAGAAACATTATAACATGTATTTATAAAAAATCTACTTATATTTCATTTTTTTTAATCCATATTATTATTAGGTGATCTAATGCGTATAATTAAAACCGTTTTAAAACTATTTATAATGCTATTTTTTGCAATTATATCATTAGTAGGATGTTTATACGTTTTTGCTTACTTAAGTTCTCCTATTGGCTTAAAAACTAATAATAAATATATCTTACTCGATAATGAAGATAATATTGTTTTTAAAGGTACTAATGATCAAAAATGGGTTGAACTTGATAGCATCAATAAAAATATGATAAATGCGATAATTAGTGCTGAAGATAAGAATTTTTATCACCATCATGGTTTTGATTACTTACGAATAATTAAAACTTTATACAATAATTTTATTAACAAAGATATTACTGGTGGAGCTTCCACTATTAGTCAACAATTAGTGAAAAACATGTATCTTGATTTTGAAAAAACCTGGAGTCGAAAAATTAAAGAAGCATTTTTAACGATAAATTTGGAAATGCATTATGACAAAGATGAAATTTTAACGGCTTATTTAAATACCGTAAACTTTGGAGAAGGAAATTATGGAATAGAAAATGCCAGTAAATATTATTTTAACAAAACAGCCCAAGAATTAAGCTTAGAAGAATCACTATTACTTGCTGGAATTCCAAAAAGCCCAGCTAATTATAATCCCGTTAAGAATTATGATAAAGCAGTAAGTAGAGCTACAATTATTGGAGAATTAATGGTTAAGAATGAATTTATTAATGATAATACTTTTAATGATTTATTTAAAGATGAATTAAATATTTATGCCGAAAAAAGTATGAATAATTCTTCCACTATAATGTACTATCAGGATGCAGTAATTAATGAATTAAAAAAGATTAAGAACTTTCCTTTATCATTAATCGAATCAGGAGGATTAAAAATATATACCACTTTAGATAGTAATACACAAAAAACTTTAGAGGATAATATCGATACCTATATGAAAGATAATGAAATGCAAGTTGCCGGTATTATGATTAATCCGCAAAACGGTGAAGTTATTGCGTTAACTGGTGGTAAAGATTACTATGAATCACAGTATAACCGAGTATTACAAGCTAAACGACAAGTTGGAAGCACTATGAAACCACTTTTATATTATTGTGCATTAGAAAATGGAATGGTTTCCTCAAGTCGTTTTTTATCGGAACCAACTACCTTCACTTTTGCAAATAATAAAACATATACACCAAGAAATTATAATGAGAAATATGCTTATAAAGAAATAACTATGGCTACTGCTTTATCTTACTCAGATAATATTTTTGCGGTTAAAACGCATTTGTTTTTAGGTGAAGAAATATTACCTAATTATAGTAAAAAACTGGGTATAACAAGCAAATTAGAAACCATTCCTTCACTTCCCCTTGGTACAAATGAAATAACCATGTTTGAATTTGCACAAGCTTATCAAACATTTGCTAGTGGAGGATATAAAAATAAATTACATTTTATAAGAAAAGTTGAAGACTTAAATGGAAATATACTTTATGAGTATAAAGATAAGAAAGAATTGATAAATAATCCTAATAATGTATATATATTAAATGAAATGTTAACAAGTACATATAACTCCGCTTTTAAAGATTATAATAATCCTACTGTTTTATCACTTTCTTCTCAAATAAAACACAAATATGCCATTAAAACTGGAACCACCGATACTGATTTTTGGTTAGTTGGATATAATAATGACGCTTTGATGCTTGTATGGAATGGTTATGATGAAGGTAAAAACATTGATAATAAAGATTACTTAATATCCCGGAATATTTGGGTTAACAGTATTGAAAATTATCTAAAAGATACTCCCAATAATTGGTACGAATTACCCAAGAATGTCATTGGATTGCCTAAGAATGCAATTACCGGAGAAGATAATTATAATCAACATAACAGTTCTATTTATTACTATGTTAAAGGAACACAATAAAAAAACTTAGTAAACTAAGTTATTTATTAATGTTAATTGTTATTTGATAATTGTCCGGTAAATCAATTTCTTCCATATTAATAATAAAACCATCACTCTCTAATTTTCTTACAAAATTTCGAGTTTCAGTAATCGCATTAGAAAGTAAATTTTCTTCTTTTTGTTTAATATTCTCTTCATAATTAGGATCAAGTCGATCAATTACTGACATCGGATCTATTACAATTTTTTTGGCTTCCATAGTATTTGTTTCATACACCGGATTAACTACTTCATTAATTTGTACTGGTGGAATGTTTTCTATATTTGTAGGTTCAGGTAAAACCGTGTTATCTTCTTTAATCAAGGTTTCATCTATAGTAACCGGTTCACTTTCAACAAAAGGATTTAATGAAGACTCTTCGTTATTTTCATTAAAAGGATTTATTGATACTGGTGGTTCTTCAGTAACGTTTTGATCATCAAACAAATTATTAACTTCTAAATTGTTATAATCAATATTAAAATTATCATTTGTAACTTCATTTAAAGCTGGTTCACTATTAATATTCATTCCAGATAAATCAAAAACAGGTCCAGGATTTTGTACAGGATTATTTTCAATCGGTTCTGCCGTTGAAACATTATCAACGATGGTAGATAAATCAATAGTCTTTTCCAAATTATCTTCTGGATTATTTGAAAGAAGAACCGAATTATTCTCATTTACTTCTGTATTATCTACATCAGATAAAGGATCATTAAAAATGATACTTGGTGATTCTTCCATATTCATATTAGCTCCTTCATCTTCCAAGAAATTAAAGAATCGATTTTTATTAATTTCTTCTGAATTAACTTCTATTTCAGGTAAAGGTTTATTCTCTTCATCAATAGCCGTAATATTTTCATCCGGCATTAATATATTATCTAATTTTTTTTCAGGAATAACTGGGTTTATATCAACTGCATTTTCTTTGATTTGATTTAAATTAGGATCAATCGAAACAATTGGAACATCATTTTCCTCATCCTCGGCATCATTATTTTGTTTTAATAATAAATCTAATTGACGAACAGTTAAACGTTCATTTAGAATTCGATCTAACCATTTTTTTTGTTCCATTTTATCTTCAACTACTAGTAAAGCTCTGGCATGACGTTCAGAAATTTTTTCAGTCATTAAAGCTTCTTGTACTTCATCACACAAACTTAGTAATCGTAATTTATTAGCTATAGCTGATTGAGAGATTCCCATTTTTCCAGCTAAACCTTCTTGAGTTAAATATCCCTTATCCAAAATTGTTTTATATGAACGTGCTTCCTCAATAGCAGTTAAATTTCTTCTTTGAATATTTTCAACTAAAGCAATTTCGGCACTTTTATTATCATCAATATCTGATAAAATAGCAGGTACTTCATTTAAACCGGCTAAAGTGGCTGCTTTATAACGACGTTCACCAGCAATTATTTCAAATTTATCGCCTAATTTTCTTAAGACTAAAGGTTGAATTATACCATGTTCTTTAATTGAAGCGGCTAACTCATCTATTCCATCATCAGCAAAATGCTCTCTTGGTTGAAAGCGATTTGGCACTATGTCTTCAATTTTGACACGTAAAACCTCATTATTCATATTCATATTTACAGCCCCTTTATGCTATTATCATTTTAATATAAAAAAACCATTTTTACAATGGTTTTTTAATTATTTTATCATAAGTACGTGGATAAAGATTTGATGTTGGTTTCATTTTTTTGATGATTACCACACTTCTAATACTATTTTCGATTGGTAATTCGTAGTTATTTACTTTTATTACTTCAGCACCTAACATTTCTATTCCTTGCTTTGCCTCTTCAAGTTCTTTAATAACATTTCCTTTCATAGGTAAAAATATACCTCCTACTTTTAATAATGGAATAGAAAGTTCGGCTAAGACATTAAGTTGGGTTACTGCTCTTGAGGTTACCACATCAAATATCTCACGATTATTATCACAATATTTTTCTGCTCTGTCATTTACGACTTCTACATCACTAATTTCTAACACTTCCAATAAGGCTTTTATAAATGTAGTTTTTTTATTATTTGAATCAAGTAATGTTAATTTAATGTTTGGTAACATTATTTTTAATACTACTCCGGGAAATCCCGCCCCAGTACCTATATCTAATACCTTTTGTTCATCATTAAATTTATAGTTATTTATTAATAATATTGAATCATAAAAATGTTTTAAGTAAATTTCTTTTTCTGTTTTTATAGCTGTCAAATTAGTATGTTTATTATATTCTATTAAAAAATTACAATATTTTTTAAATAATTCTAGTTGGGTTGAACTTATTTCTATATTATTAATATTTATTTCAGTTAAAAATTCTTTTTCAGTCATAATTATATTCCTTTTTTAAATAGATTGCTAATATAGATATATCACTCGGATTAACTCCACTAATTCGCGAAGCATGTCCAATTGATAAAGGTCTAACCAATTTTAATTTTTGACGTGCTTCCGAAGCAAGATTTTTAATTTTATCATAATCAATATTTTCTGGTATTTTTTTACTTTCCAATTTAAGCATTTTTGCAACTTCCCGATAAGTTTTTTCAATATATCCTTCATACTTAACTGATATTTCTACTTGTTCTAACACATCTTCATCATACTGCAAATCCAACATGTTACTTATAAATTTAATACTTATTTCTGGCCTTTTTAATAATTGTTCATAACTAATTGAACCAGCTGGAATAGAAACATTATTAATACTAAATGCGTTTTTAGTATCTTCATTAAGTTTCAATTTGGTATTTTTTAAAATAGATGATAATTCCTCCATCTTTTGGCATTTTCTTCTTAATCTATCCATTTGTGCTTCATTAATCAGACCATAAAGGTATCCATACTTCCTAATTCTTAAATCAGCATTATCATGACGTAAAAGAAGACGAAATTCTGCACGTGAAGTAAGCATCCGATAAGGTTCTTTAGTTCCTTTAGTAACTAAATCATCAATTAAAACTCCAATATATGCTTCATTGCGTTTTAATATTAACGGATCATTTTCGTTAATTTTATTAACGGCATTAATTCCCGCAATAATCCCTTGAGATGCTGCTTCTTCATAACCACTGGTTCCATTAATTTGACCTGCAGTAAATAAATTATTAATTATTTTTGATTCTAATGACGCTTTCATTTGTAAGGGATCTATCGCATCATATTCAATAGCATAAGCATATTTAGATATGACGGCATTTTCTAGTCCTTCTAAGCTATGAACCATTTGTTCTTGGATATCGTGTGGCATACTAGTTGAAAAACCTTGTAAATACCATTCATCATAGTGCAAGCTTTCAGGTTCCAAAAACAATTGATGTCTTTCTTTATCACTAAATCTTACAATCTTATCTTCAATTGAAGGACAATATCTTGGTCCTACTCCTTCAACATAACCGCCATACATACTCGACTTATTCAAATTATTTTTTATTATTTCGTGAGTTTTCTCATTGGTATATAATAAATAACAATTTTGTTGATTATTGATTTCATATGATGGTTTGTCATCAAAACTAAAAGTATGATACATTTGATCTCCTTTTTCAATTTGCATTTTAGAAAAATCAATTGAATCTTTTTTTATTCGTTGAGGAGTACCAGTTTTTAATCTTTGAATAGAAAGACCATATTTTTTTAAATTATCACTTAATTCATTAGACCTTTTTTCTCCATGCGGTCCTCCAGGATTTTTTTGTTCCCCAACCAAAATATTCGCTTTTAAATATGTCCCAGTAGTTAATATCACAGTTTTACTATATATTTTTTTATTAGTATCAGTAACAATTCCTATTACATTATTATTATCGATAATTAAATCCTCGACCATCGCTTCAACAATTTCTAAATTAGATAAATTTTTTAAATATTCTAACATTTTCTTCGGATATGTTACTTTATCAGCCTGTGCTCGAAGTGATCTTACCGCTGGTCCTTTTGCATTATTAAGCATTTTAATTTGAAAATGAGTTTTATCTGCCACTTTTCCCATTAACCCACCTAAGGCATCAATTTCTCTTACAATAATACCTTTGGCAGTTCCACCAATTGAAGGATTACACGGCATATCAGCAATATTATTTATATTTGCCGTTACTAATAATACTTTCTTATTCATCTTAGCTGCGGCATTTGCTGCTTCACAACCTGCGTGTCCACCACCAACTACTATAACATCATAATTCATGTTATCACTTACTTTCCTAAACAAAATTTACTAAATAGTTCATCTAGTAATTCATCTTTATATGTTTCTCCTATTATTTCTCCAAGGATATCCCAAGCAGATTTTAAATCAATTGCTAATAAATCTACTGGTACATTATTGTTATTACTGTTTTCTACATTTTCTAAAATACATAAACTTTTTTTTGCTAAAGATAATTGTCTTACATTTGATAAGTAATTTAAATCTTTACTTTCAATATTATCTAAATTAAATTGTTTAATGATTGCATTTTGCAAATTTTCTATACCATTATTATCAATAGTATTTCCACTTATAATTAACTCGTTATCTAATCTATCATAATCGATTTTTTTAGATAAATCCGTCTTATTGATAAAATATAAGTATTTTTTATTAAGACTTTGTACATAATCTATTATTTGATAATCTTTTTCATTCAATTCTTGATTATTATTCAAAATAATTACTATTAAATCTGCTTTTTTTATTTCTTTTTTACTTTTTTCTACACCAATTTTTTCTATTTCATCATTAGTTTCATGGATTCCTGCAGTATCAATTAAATTTAATTGTAAGCCGTTATATATAACGCTTCCTTCTACTACATCTCTAGTTGTACCAGCAATATCAGTTACAATTGCTTTATCTTTTCCTAAAAATTTATTTAATAAACTACTTTTTCCAACATTTGGCTGACCAACAAAAACTATATCAATGCCCTTTTTTATTATCGCACTATTTTCTGATTCATCAATAATGTTTTTCAATTTATTTTTCATAATATTAATTTTTTTTATTAACATTTCTTTGGTAACTACTTCAGCATCTTCATACTCGGGAAAATCAATATTTACTTCAATATTTGCAAGTAAAGACAATATATAATCACGGCATTCTTTAATAATTAGTGATAAATTACCACTAATTTGATTCATTGCTAATTTTCTGGCACTTTCAGAATTTGCCGAAATCATATCACTTATTCCTTCGGCTTTTACTAAATCAATACGGCCATTCAAATAAGCTCTTTTAGTAAATTCTCCTGGTTGTGCTAATCGAGCTCCGGCTGATAAAACCAATTCCAATATCTTGTTAGTAGAACTTATTCCACCATGACAATTTATTTCAACAATATCTTCGGTAGTATATGTTTTTGGAGCTTTCATTACACTTACTAGTACTTCATCAATAATTACATCATTATCAACAATAAATCCATAATTGATAGTATGACTATTAACATTATGCAAATTTTTTCCTTTAAATAGTGAATTGCAAATAGCTATTGCTTCACTACCACTTACTCTAATTATTGATATTGCACCTACTCCTAAACTAGTAGATATTGCACAAATTGTATCATTCATTATTTTCACTTCCTTTAAAAAAAGAAGATTATTTTTCTTCTTTATATTTTATTATTATATGTCGATGAGGTTCTTCCCCTTCACTCTCAGTTGAAATATTTGAAAAATCAGTTAACACATTATGAACTATTTTTCTTTCATACGAATTCATATCATCTAAAATAACCTCATGTTTAGTTTTAATTACTTCACGAGCTAATTTTTTTGCTAAATATTCTAGATTACTTTGTTTTTTATCTTTATAATTTTCTACATCCAATATTACGTATGGATATAAACCAATATTTGAAAAAATCATTTGTTTAACAATATTTTGAAGAGCAATTAACGTTTGGCCATTCTTACCAATTAATATAGCATTATTATTTGAAAACATTTTTATATTTATTTGTTGTTCTCTTATATTACTTTCAAATTTAACATCTAATTTCATATTTTTTAATAATTCTTCTAAAAATGTAATTATTTCTTTTTTTATTTCATTTAAAGTAATTCCAGATATTAAATAACTATCTGACTTAAATAAGCCACCCTTTTTTGTTTCAATTTTATAAAGCATATCTTTTTCTTCACATTTTAATATTTTTTGTAATCCTACAATTAATTCTTCTTTATTTTTACTTTCAAATACTTTAATTTCCATTTTTTTACCTCAATTCTTATACTTTTTCTTTTCTAATTTTATTAAATATAAAATTTTGAACCATAACAAACATATTAGTAACAATCCAATATAATGATATTGCAGTTGATAAACTAAGTGATGCAATTGAAATCATAATAATCATGAATTTACTCATAAATTGCATTTGTTTTTCTGTTTCTGGCATTCCATTTGATTGAGACATTGAATTTTTGAATGAAAAATAAGTTGATAATATTACTAATGCAATTATTATTATATACCAGTAATTATGATTCATTATTCCTTTTAACGGTGTCATACCAAGATTTAAACCTAAAAATTTATCTTCAAATACAACCGGTAATCTATTTATTGCTTCTAAGAAAGCAAAGAATAATGGTAATTGTAAGAAGGCTACTAAACAACCTGATATTGGACTAATTTTATATTCTTTATAAACAGCCATTGTATCTTGTGATTTCATCATTAAAGATTCTTTATCATTCTTATTTTCATATTTTTTTTCTATTTTTTTAATTTTTGGTTGAGCTTTTTTCATAGCATCACTTTGAGTTAAACTTTTTAGAGACATTGGCATCAATAATATCCTGATTGCTAGACCAATAATCATTATGGCTGCCCCAAAACCACCAAATTGTTCAATTAAATATCCTAATTTAAGTATTAGCCATGCTAATGGTTTAATAAAAACTGATTCCCATAGTCCACTATATCCATTTGAATTTACTTTAAAATCTTTACATTCAGGTAACTCTTTTAATTCAATAGATAAATCTTTACTATGTTCTTCATAGATTCCCAATAGATTTTTATTTGTAGGCTTACATAATATGTTGTCAGTTAAATTTTGACCAGTTTCTTCAAATGAAACATTTTTTTTATCAACCTTAACATATTTTGTACAACCTGATAATAATGTAACTAATAAAATTATTACCAATAATTTTTGTATTTTTTTCATGATTTATCCTCCATTAATTTAATTAATTCTTGTTCCATAGTTGAATAACTAATTAAATTAATTTCTTTCCTTATTATTATAATATAAAAATGGTCGTTATTGAACCTTTTTTTATTTTTATCTAAGATATTCTTCATTTGACGCTTTACTTTATTTCTTTTTACTGCATTTCCAATATTGTTACTTATGGCGATACCAAACATAGGAGATTTATTTTCATTAGTCATTTTTTTATAATAAATTACAAAATATTTATTTTTGATAAATTTTGAATTATGAATTAATTCATCAAAATATTTTTTATTTTTAATAATTTCTATTTTTTTCATAAAAAATTCCTCCTATTAGAAAAAATAACCACTAACTTAGTGGTTTATTTTATAAGTTCTTTACGACCTTTTTTTCTTCTATTATTTAATATGTTAGTTTCTTTTCGCGCAAAGAATCCATGTTTTTTAGCTTTCTTACGATTATTAGGTTGATATGTTCTTTTCATTTTTGCACCTCCACATCTCTAAATCCCCATTATTATAATATTAACAATGAAAGAAAGTCAAGAAATATTGGATTAAAATAAGTTATTCACATAAAATTGTGGATATGTTAATAATGTTATTAACATCTTAATAACTTTTTTAATAAAAATTGTTGATAACTTAACTTTTTTCAATTATTATATATAATTAATTGTTGATAAGTAGGTTTATAACTAGGTTAATAATAATTATTACTTTTATTTATAAACTATTTATATTACAATTAATACAGTTAAAGGTATTGCCTTTATCTATTAAAATTATGTTACAATTTGACTGTGGGGTGATAATTTGGATGAATTAAAATTATGGGATAATTTTCTTAAATTAATAATTGAAGAAGTTAGTTTCATTACTTATAACACGTGGATAAAAAATCTAAAATTAGCACGCCGTGATAATGAAAAAATATACATTGAAATACCAATGACTATTTATGCTTCAACTTTAAAACCAAGTTTACCACTTTTTGAAAAAATATTTTATGAATTAACTGGTAATAATTATGAAATTGAATTTATTTTAGAGGATGAAGTAAAAAAAGATGTTATCGTTAATCATGAAATTTTAGATAATAATACTAATAAACAAGAAGAATGGCAAACAAATTTAATTAAAAATTTAAATTTTGATAATTTTATAGTAGGTGAATCTAATAATTTTGCTAAAACAGCTGCTTTGCATGTAGCTCAAAATCCGGGAACTATTTATAATCCTCTTTTCCTTTATGGAAGAAGTGGAATAGGTAAAACTCATTTAATGCATGCTA
>CAYPXM010000009.1:0-10539 GCA_964415015.1 uncultured Muribaculaceae bacterium
GTGTTTTCCTGTATTCCCGAAAAATGCAGTCCCACTCATCTATAATAACAACAATAAATGGCATTCTCTCAATTTCTTTTTCGGGGTTTTTCTTTAATTCTTTTTCAACCCATTCATTATAAGCAATAATATTTTTAAATTCTTTTTCACTAAATAAGGCATACCTACGATCCATTTCAGCAACTATTGCTTTTAAAGTTAAATTTGCTTTCTTAGGATCCGTTACAACAGGATATTTTAAATGTGGAATACCATTATAATGACTTAACTCAACTTTTTTAGGGTCTACTAGTACTAATTTAACTTCCATCGGAGTATATCGCATTAATAATGATGCTATAAAACAATTAATACAAACTGATTTACCACTACCAGTAGAACCTGCTACTAATAAATGAGGCATTTTAGTAATATCAGCAGTTTGAACACGACCCATTATATCTTTACCTAAAGATACTAATAATTTAGCTCCCATTTGACTACTTGGAATATTATTAATAATTTCTTTAATCTTTACTGGTGCAATTACTGGATTAGGTATTTCTACCCCAATCGTTGACTTACCAGGAATAGGTGCTTGTATTCTTACATCTTTAGCCGCCATAGCAAGAGCAATTTCTTTATTAATACTTACAATACGACTAACCTTAGTTCCAGCTGGTATTGCTACTTCATATTGTGTAACACTTGGCCCAACATGGATTTCTACAACTGTTCCTTTTATTTGAAAATCATTTAATACTCGTTCTAATATATCTTTATTACTTTTTATAAATTCCGTAGAATTAACTTTTTTATTTTTCACTGGATCAGTAAGTAGACTCATTGGTGGTAAACGATAATTACCACTACTTGCAACATCAATTGGTTTTGTATTTACCGTATTACTATCCTTATGTTCTTTTAATTCTTCTACACTATTAATAATAATTTTATCATTTTTAGTTTTGTAATCTTCCTCTTCATCATCATATTCAGTAGAATGAGTTACTTTTAATTCTTTTTTAGATTCTTTAAAATCACTACGTTTTTTAAACCATGTTTTTATTTTAGCTATTATATCAGCAATAGTTATATCAAATAATAATACTATTCCAAAAATGGCACAAACGACTAATATAATAATAGTGCCCGTTGTGCCAAACAATTGAGCAAAAAGACCTGCAAAAATAGCCCCAACCATTCCACCACCAATAATAATATTGGTAGCACCACTTTCCATCACTCCAACATTATTACCCATAGAAGCAATACGAGCAGCAAATTCATGCCATGATAGACTTATAATTTCTTTAAATTTTTGAGTTTCATTAATAAATTCAAAATGACTAGCTACTAAAACAATAATAAACAATATATAAAATCCAATTAATCTGGCAGTAAAATATTTAGGAAATTTTCGTTTAACCACCATACTAACACCAGCTAAAAGAGTTGCAAAAAGAATCATAAAATACCATTCACCCGTTAAAAACATGGCAAATTTTTTTATAATAGTTCCGACTGGTCCAAATCCAAAACCAATAATCCCAATTAGAATTAATAATAATCCCGTTAATTCAGCACTATGACCAATTGATTTTGTTTCCGTATTTTTTTTAGGTTTCCGCTTAGCCATCTACTATCACCAATTTTATTATATCAAAAAAAAAGATAAATAAAAAGAACAATTGCATGTTCATATTATTTATAAAAAAGGTTTTAATTCTTCAACATTAACATTTTCTGTTGCTAGTAATCGATTAGCCAAATTAATTATTTCTGGATCACTATCGGGATACGCATTTATTTTTTCCGTTATTTCGATTATTCCCTTATTACTTCCTTCAATCATCATTTTCGCTATATTACTCGCCGAACTATCTTTCATTAAATTCATTTTAGCACTCATATAACTACCAATTTTTGCAAAGGCGTTAATGTCTTTTTCCATCTTATCAAACCGAACAAACATTTTTACCACATTATTACATAAATTTTGATACTCATCTTTCTGCTTCATAATTACATTTTTTAGTTTTTCATCTTCAATATTATTTTCAATATGCTCAATTCCGATTACTCCCATATGAGCATTTTGATAAATATAATTTAAAAATTCAATATTATCACTCATAATATTCCTCCCTTAATATTATGACTAATATTTTATATAATATACAAAAAAAGAGATTATTAAATCTCTTGTACAACAGCAATAATCATTGGCTTACATTCAGTTTCATGAAATAAATATTTACCTAAGTCTTCTCTAATTTCATTTTTTATTTTATTGTAATCAATATAGTTATTAACAATATTTCTTTCAATTACATTTAAACTTATTTTTTTAATTTCTTCTATCATTTCTTTTGAATCTCGAACATAAATAAATCCACGCGTAGTTATTTCTGGCCCTACTAATATCGTTTTATCTTTTTTACTGATTGAAGCACTAATTAATACAATGCCATTTTCACTTAACATTTGACGATCTTTAATTACTAAATCTCCAACATCATCACTAGATAAACCATCAATTAAAATATCATTCACTTTAATATGTTCAAAATTATCTACTAAATTACCATCTTCAAATTCAAAAACATCACCATTTTGTTTAAGTAATATCCTCTCTGGCATTATTCCAATACTACTTGCTAAATTAGCATTACCAACCATATAACGATATTCACCACGAACTGGAATATAATATTTGGGATTAATAAGTTTTAACATCAGTAATAAATCTTCACTAAAAGCATGTTGTAATAATACTTTATCCTTAGGAATACTTTTTATATCACAACCAGCCATTGCTAATTCATTTTCTACTTTAACTAGTTGTTTTTCCGTACTATCATATCTCGGTTCAGCAAAAATAACCATATCAGTCTTCTTTAATTTAATAAATTTATCATAACCATTTATTATTTTTGATATACTACCATATTGATTCTCACGATCATCACTTATTAACAGTATTGAATCACTGTCATTGATATTTGATAAATCACCTAATATATTATCTTCATAATGAAGATATCCTTCATCCTTACCAAACTTAATAATATTTTGTAATTTTTTACCCATTACCACGACCTTACGATGTGTATTTAATACCCCATCTAAGATTTCACCAATAGCATATAAATTAGTTGGTAAGACTAGAAAAATGATTCGATTACGATGACGATTTATATTATCCTTATAAAATGAAGTTAAACGATGATTAGGACTAGTATGACCACTACGTTCAGAAAAAGTTGATTCACTAAGTAAAGCTAAAACACCTTGTTTACCAACATAAGCAATTCGACCTAAATCCATATCAAAACTATCTTTCATAGTTGGATCAATAATAAAGTCTCCCGTATAACATATTGCTCCATCGGGAGTATTCATTACATACATTACTGCATCTGGACAACTATGAGAAACACTAATTGGAAAAATAGATATTTCACCAAATACCAATTTTTTATGGGGAATTATTTCATAAATATTTTTTTCATTAATTCCTTCTAAAAGCAACATATACTTAGTAAATTTGGTAGCAAAAATACGTATCTCTGGAATACTTCTAACTAAATCAGCTAAAGCCCCCATATTTTCATAGTGACCATGAGTAATAAAAACACCTTTAATTCGTTTTCGATTTTTTTCTAAATACTCAAAATCAGGAATAATATAATCTATTCCATATAAATTTTCATTGGCATATTTTAAGCCACAATCAAATACAAAAATACTATCATTGATTTCTACAACATAGGTATTTTTTCCATTTTCATCTAAACCACCTAAGGCAAACATTCTAATTTTACTCATACAAAATCCAACTTTCTCTTATTACATATATTAAAACAAGTAAATCAATGTATTCATTATACCAAAGATAAGAGAAAATAGCAAATATTTATTCTTTTATATGTTCGCTAATCGAAGCCAAAGTTAAATCTTTACTTTGTACATAATTAATTAGTAATATGACATCACTTAAATTTGCGGTTGGACTAATATAAATAAAATCTCCAGCAGTTATATCATTTTTTAAGGAAATAAAATTACTTTTATTTAACGATTTATTATTTAATATTAAATACTGTTTATTTTTAATGCAGATATCATTATTATCCTTAGATACATAACATAAATTATGATTTATATTTAACCTTTTTAACTCGTAATAAATGTCAGCAAAATGGTCCTTAATTATTGGTTCTAAACAATATCTACTTTCATCTTTTGAAACAATTTTATTACCAGCAATATTATTGTCACATAAATAATTACTGATTACATCATTATCAACAATTAAACTAATCATTTTCTTATTTTTATTTCCTGAATTAATTATTTTATCTAAATTATTACTTACTGATATTTCTGGTTTAACACTTTGTAATACAACATAGTTTTTATTAAAATCTCCCACTGATTTCATTTTTCGAAAACTACTATTTACATCGATCGTCGTTCCATTTAATCCTGGGGTTATATAATCATTATTTATTAATGCATTAACTGGTTTTATTGCATAATTATCTTTTTGCTGATAAATAGCTTGCATAATAGGATCTTTATTTTTGACATATAAAGCAATATTATTAGTTATATAAAAACTACCAAAAAAAAGAATTAATAAACTAACATTTTTAATAATGATTCGCATTTTATCACCTATTAAAAAGTATTTTATTAATTCAAAAAATATGCTATTAACCAATTTTTTTATTTATTAAATCAGCACCTCTTTTAGGTTCATCAAATAAAATATTATATACTAATTTATTTTTCTTTAATTCGTTAATAAATATTATTTCTTCTTTGGTCATTACCGTACTATTTACTTCACTATTGTTATAATCATTAATTATATAATCAGCTCCAATTAAATAATCACTCGATACATTAAAAATCATCATAAAATCAATAATATTTTCGATTGATGGACTACGTTTTTCTTTTTCGTATAAACAAATTGTTGGTTTAGTTACACCAATCATATTGGCTAAATCTTCTTGAGTTAAATTTTTTTCAATTCGTAATTTTTTAAGCCGTTCACCCTTAATCATTTAACCACTTCCTATTTGTATTATAGGTAAATTAGTTTACAAAATGCGTATTATTGACGATTAGTAAACTAGAAGGGTTGCATTTTGCTAATTTATATTTTATAATAGCATTATGAAGAAGTTAAAAGAGTTAAGAATTAAAAAAAAGTATACTGTTAAAAAAATGAGTGAGTTACTTAATATTAGTGAGCCATACTATTCTCAAATTGAGAATAAGAAAAGAAGGCTTAATTACGAAATGGCTAAAAAAATTGCTACCGTTTTAAACAAAAAACCAGATGACATCTTTTATGATGAATTTGTCTAGTTTTTTTTACTCTTCATTACTATCTTTTTTCCCTGATAAGAATGTTACTTTTTCTGCTATTACTTCAGTCATGTAATGTTTATTTTTTTCTTCGTCTTCATAACTAGATATTTCTAAGCGACCTTTGATACCAACAACATCGCCTTTATGACAATATTCACAGGTACTAGAGGCAACGCCATTCCATAATACACAACGAATAAAATCAGTTTCATATTCACCATTAACATTTTTATATGCCCGTCCTACTGCCACTACAACAGTAGTTTTTTTCTTGTTATCAGTAAGCGTTTGGACTTCTGGATCGCTAGTTAAGCGCCCAACAATAACGACTTGATTCACCATGTTTCCTCCTTTCACCATGCACTTTAGCAAAATACCAAAAAAGATGCAAAAGACGATTTTTGCATTTTTAACTTAAAAACTAATTCAAAAAAAATAGTATTGTTATACAATTCTTTTATAGTAACTAAAATTAAAACTACTAAAAAATAAATTTAGTAGTTTTTTAATTTTTTAATAATCGATTTAATTCAACTGCATATTCCATTGGTAATTCTTTTTTAAAATCATTAATAAAACCTAGAATAACCAATTCTTTAGCAGTATCACAATCAATTCCTTTGCTTTCTAAATAACTTAATTTTTCTTCATCTAATTTTTTAACAACAGCTTCATGGGTCAAAGTAGAACTATCATTCTTTAAAATATTTGAAGGAAAAGTATCACTTTTACTAATATTATCTAAAATTATCGTGTCACATTTAACACTTGCACTGCTATTGACCGCTTTAGAACTAATTTTAGTAGTTCCACGATAATTTGCTACCCCACCATTTAAAGCAATTGATTTACTAACTATATTACTTCGAGTATTTTTACCAATATGAATCATTTTCGCTCCGGCATCTATGGTTTGATGACTACCTGCATGAGCAATACTAATCGAATTTCCACAAGCATTGTTTCCTTTTAAAATACATGATGGATATTTCATAGTAATTCCACTTCCAATATTACCATCTATCCATTCCATTAAACCATTTTCTTCAACAATCGCTCTTTTAGTAACTAAATTTAATACATCTTTACTCCAATTTTGAATGGTTGAATAGCGACATTTAGCATTCTTCATAACATATATTTCAACAACTCCGGCATGAAGTGAACTAGTGGAGTAACTGGGAGCAGTACATCCTTCAACATAACTTAATTCGGAATTTTCATCCACAATAATAATCGTATGTTCAAACTGACCTAAATTTTGTGAATCAATCCGAAAATAACTTTGAAGAGGACGATCTACCACCGTATTTGGTGGAATATAAATAAAACTTCCGCCACTCCATACGGCACAGTTTAAAGCTGTAAATTTATTTTCATCATACTTAACCAAATTATTAAAATATTTTTCGAATAGTTCCGGATAATTCTTTAACGCATCATCAGTTGATGTAAATATAATATCCTTATTAGTTTTATTTTTATGATAAACTACTTCACTTTCAAATTGATTAGTTACACCATCTAGATACTTATCTTCAGCATCAATTACCCCTAAATTGCAAAAAGTATTTCTTACATCTTTTTTTACTTCATCCCAATTATCTGTTAATGTATTATTATCATTTTTATAATAAGTAAATGTATCATAATCAATATTTAATTTAGGACCAAAATGGGGATCTTCCAAAGTAATAAATTTATCATATGATTGCAAACGAAAATCTGTCATCCACTGAGGTTCCATTTTTTTCTTTGACAATTCAATAATAAATTCTTTTGTTAACTTTTTTTCCATATTTATCACTTCAGTTATTATAACACAACATTAATTAAGATTGAATCTTTTACAATAATTTGTTAATATTATTTTAATAGATAGGTGATTAAAAATGGATAATACAATTACCCTTTCCTCATGGCAAAATTATAATCAAGCATTACTAGGTTTGAAAATAGAAAATAATTTATTAATAAATACAAGTTCCGGAGATAGTATAAATATTAAAGATATCGATTTAAATTATTTTTTAACTGATAATTTAAAAAAAGTATTTGATACTTTAAATAGTAATCAATTATTTCGTCTCATTAAAGCAAATATTTTAGGTATTACGGAATTTTTAACCAATGGTTATACATTCTTTAATGCCACTGATGAACAAAGTGAAAATATTTTTATCCCTGAGATTGTTGCCTATTACAGTGAATATCTAGATTGCATTGATTATGTAATACCCGAGCTTAATAATTCTATGGCTTATTTAAAACAGTATATTGAATCTATATCTTTAAGAGATAATAATACAATTAAGGATAATGCATTATTAAAATATTACCAAGATTATTTAGATAAATTAGCATTAACAGAAAATTCTTCTAGTAGTCCTACGGGGAATAAAACTAAAGTATTAACTAATAATGCAACGCAAGTTAGTGAAAAAGAAAATGATAAATTAGGTTATATTAGTACCACTATCATTATTTATATTATTGCTAACTTAGGGATAATGATTGCAGCAGCTATATTAAGACATTAATGTCTTTTTTTCGTGTTATAATAAAGAAGGTGATAACATGAATAATAACGTATATGAAGAAACAACCTTCAATGAAATATTAAAAAATGGTATATATACAAATATAAAAATCAGCAATAATGTTAATAAAGATAATATTATTATTGAAGATATTACTTTCAATAATTGTATCTTTACTAATATTAATTTTACCAATATAACACTAATTAATTGCGATTTTTGTTCAGTTACTTTTATTAATTGTGATTTATCAAATCAAATATTTGATAAAAAATTAATCAAAGACTGCTTATTTGATGATTGCAAAATTATTGGAACTTCCTTTATTTTATCCTCACTTAAAAATACTATTTTTACTAAATGCATCGCTAGTTATATCAATTTTGCAAGTGCTAAATTAGAAAAAGTTAAAATAATAGATTCAACGTTTGATAATGCTAGTTTTAATGAATTGTTTATCAAAAAATTAGAAATCGATAATACTAATTTTAATAATGCCGAATTTTATAAAACTAATTTAAAAGAAGTAGATTTTTCTACTTCCAATATTGATAATACCTTCTTTGATAAAACATCCCTTAATGGTATTACCATAAATATCTTTCAATGTCCTAAAATAGTCAATATGTTGGGAGTTAAAGTAAAATACTAAAAAAAGAAACTGTCGTTTCTTTTTTTGATAACTATCTTTTAATTAAGTCTTTTTTAAGTATTCTTTGATTATTTCTAGGTCCAGTTCCTAATGCCAATATTGGAGTATTTGTACTTTCTTCTAACCAATTAAAATATTCTCTAATATATTTATTAAAATAATAATAATCAAAAGCTTTATTTTCATAGCGAAACGATAAATCTAGTTGTTGAAAGAAATTTAGATATAGTCCATATGGATTATTAATAAGACAATTATTGCATAATTTTTTTATATCTAAATCAAATATTCTTCTTTCCATTTTTGTAACTGTCGTTTGTTCTGATAAATCTTCAATTAATACTTCTGTGTTACAATATGGAAAAGTTATTATTTTACTTTTATATTTCCCGTCATTTTTATTAAATAGTCTTTCTAACTCTATCGCTTGCAGAAGGGTAATATTATCAACTGCTTTTATATCACCAAATATTTGTTTTAAAGCAATATCACTAGAATTTTTTATTAAATAATTAATAAATTCAATATCTATTTCTTCGGACATAAGTTTCACATCATTATAAAAAGGATAACTTCCAATCATAGATGCAATATTCACTTGAGACCATGTAAGGGGTAACCCGCTCCCATAATTACCAGAATAAATAATATCACCATTTTGTGTCACATTACTAATTCTTATGGGAAATGGCCTTATAACTAAAATCGTTTCTAACAGTCTTTCAGCTGGTATTCCAGAATCCGCTAATAGTTGTGTAGTACCAACATTTCTACTAGTTACATAGGGATAATTTCCGCTATGATTTAAATCTAAATCACACCCTTGTGCTCCTTCTAAAATTACATATTCACTTTCGTTATTTAAATGTTGATATAACCTCTCTAACCATTCATCATTTGAAATGCAAGTGGCATTTTTATAAGTTTGAAAATAATTCAATTCAGAATCGCGCATTATTTTATCTTTACTAACGGCTCCACAGCCTTTAAATGTTGAACCGCTTTTTACATGTTCTTTTTCATACAATTTGTGTTTTTCTTCTACTAAAGGAACCATCTCATGAACAAATATTTTTCTTTCTCCTAGCAATTTTTCTACTAAGTCATATTCTTTTTTAAATGTTTCCATATCTATTGCTGAACCAGGGCCAATAAATAGTTCAGTTTTTGGGTTGACAATAGACACGGGAATATTTCTAAGAACAACTTTTTTACCTCTATTTGATACAAACGTATGACCAGCATTTGGCATACAATTAGTTATTGCCGCCCCTAAATTAATATCCTTACTAGTTGCTATTTCACCAACTACTTTACCCTTACCACAACTTCCAGCTGCACCATCAATAACCGATATAACATTCTGAACCATAATATCTACCTCTAATGGTTATTTATTATATATGACAAATAGCTGAAAGTAAATAAAAAGAAGCTTACTTAGCTTCTACTATTAATCTAATTGCTGTCTTTTCTTCACCATTAATTGTTATATCATTAAATGCCGGTGTACATACTAGGTTATCCCCAGTTGGAGCAATAAAACCTCTGGCAATTGCAATTGCTTTTATGGCTTGATTTAATGATCCCGCTCCAACCGTTTGTAACTCAACACATTTATTCTCACGATATATATTAGCAATAGCACCTGCTACCTTACTGGGATTTGATTTACTTGAAACTTTTAATATTTCCATTATTATCTCCTTTTAATAAATAATATGAAAATAACTCTTATTTATGAACTAATTATCTTGTCCATCGAGCAAATATTCCACAAGGTAGATAGATATCACTGTTAGACATTGCTAAACCTATTTCATCACTAGTAATATTTCCTTTAATCTTTTTATCAATTGTCATTCTTAAAACATTTTCTAAAACTGTTTTTGATAAACCAGTCGTATACGAATTAATTAATACCATTTTAGCGTTATCGCTTAATAACTCAGTACAATCTTGTAATAAAGGATATAAATC
>CAYPXM010000009.1:10549-26707 GCA_964415015.1 uncultured Muribaculaceae bacterium
TTTTTCTATATCCCAAACTTCACCATTACTTCCTCTCCCATATGATGGTGGGTCCATAATAATTACTTCATATTTATTACCTCTTCTAATTTCTCGTTTAACAAATTTTTTTACATCATCAATTAAAAACCGAATTGGTAAGTCACTTAAATTACTAGAATTAACATTTTCTTTTGCCCAATCAACCATTCCTTTACTGGAATCAACGTGAACCACACTAGCCCCTAAAGATAATGCTTTAACACTTGCTGCCCCAGTATATGCAAATAAATTTAATACTTTATCACCAGGAGTTATTAATTCATTTAAATAGTTCCAATTATATGCTTGTTCAGGAAATAAACCAGTATGTTTAAAACCCATTAATTTTAAATTAAAAACTAAATCATTATATTGAATTGTCCAGTTATCTGGTAAATTTTTATTATAAACTTCCCAGTTTCCTCCACCCGTATTACTTCTAATATATTTAGCATCAACATAACTCCATAATTCGGGATGTGCTTTCTCAGCCCAAATTATTTGAGGATCTGGTCGTAAAAGTTTGTATTTACCCCAACGTTCTAATTTATATCCATTAGCCATATCAAGGATTTCATAATCCGTAAAATCAGTACAACATTTCATTTTATTTTCCTCACTATTTCATATATTTGATTTAATAACTCAATTATATAATTAATTAAAAAGAAATAACCAATTACTATAATAGTAACATTATTATTAATATAAAAATTTAAACAAGTTATTACTCCAGTTATTAAAAATATTATTAAGCTTACTACTTTAGTAATCCATAACATATTATTTCGATCATGATAATAATCACCTTTAATTAATTTAATAATACTCATTACTAAAATCCATATAATTAAAAAATAAGCAATATTTTTACTCGTATTAAAGATATCAAAAAAACCTATTACTAAACAAAATATACCTTGAGCAATAGCAGTATATTTGTTTTCTAAATCAGCTTTATTTTTAAGGATAAATCCTTTAATACAACATATATAACCATAAAAAAGTAAAGAAAACCCAATTATTCGTGATAAATTAGTAATTTTGATTATTGGACAAATTAAAATTACTAAAGCATTTATAACTAATAAAAAATCTAATAAGCATATTTGATAATCGCTTCTCTTCATATATACGCTTCTTTCTACCTATATAATAACCAATTAAAAAACGAAAGTCAATTTACTTAGACTTTCGTATATTACGAATTTGTTTTAATTGAGTCTTAAAATCAGGAAAAGCTTTAACTACTCGTTTAAATAATAATGATTTTGAAGAGATAAGTTCACGAACTTTTAAAGTTATTTCACGGGTATTATCTTTTGATTCTTTTTTAATCGAAGCCTTAATTTTTTGAAAGACATTAAAGGAAATAATGGTATCAACAATAAAGATTAAAAATAATATAATTCCGGTAATATTTAAAATTAAAGGAGGGAGTTTTTCAATTAAACTAAATAATTTCGGATTAATAAAATATAAAGATAAGGTTCCCATTATACCAAAAAATGACATTGCTAAAAAACAAATACGACCTTGAATGTTTAAAAATTTATCGCTATAATCCCACCAACGAGCATGGAATATTTTTTCCATAAAATAACTAGTAAAGTATTCTAATACGGAACAAACAACAATTGTTCCAAAAAAGACAATATAAATATTATTAGTATAATTTTTAAAAATAAGCGTTAGTAATACACAACCAAAACCATATATTGGACAGTAAGGGCCAATTAAAAAACCTCGATTAATAAAAGTTTTATGTTGATAAAAACCACAAAGTACTTCTAGAAACCATCCAAATACAGCATAAAAGGTAAACACTAATACATAAAAACTAAAAATATTCATATTATCACCTATTTCATTGTATCACATTTTTTACTAAATTACTTTTTTTAAGTACTTATTATATACATACCTCTTTTTTACTCCACTTACTTTAGCAAATCCATTTTCAACTTTATAAACTGTAACCGGAGTATTATTTTCTATTACATTAATAATTTTACTCTTTAAGGATGCCTTATTTCGGACATTTAAACCACTAGGTGCTCCAGTAACTACATAATGTTGTGGTTTTTCCTTACTTAAATATATTCGATATACCCATTTATTATCACCAATTTTTAACCAGTCATTTTTTATATCATGGATTTTTACCATACTACCTGTTAATAAACGCTCATTTATTAATTTCCCAGAAGGTAAATTACGAACATTCAAACCCTCATCATCAACATCAAAAACATATCTTTTTTCTAAATATTTATACAATTCATACTTTTTCGTTGTAGATTTATCCACTATTACTTCATCGGTTAATAACATATGTAATAACGGTTTAAGTTTATTCTTTTCTTTTATACTTCCGTTATATAATGAAAAATGAAGATGATATCCAGTTACTACTCCTGTATTACCCATATTTGCAATAATATCATTTTGTTTAACATAGTCCCCTACATTATATTTAATAGAATTATCCATTAAATGTGCATACTCACTTATATAGCCATCATTATGCTTAAGGTATAAAACATTTCCCCCTTTATTCTGTCGTTCTATTTTTAAAACATAACCATCATTTACAGCATATATGGCTTGATTTTTACCATAGTAATTTTTATTATACCCAAAATCAATGGCATATTTTTGATGATGATATTGTGTAATTTTTACATACTTAACTGGATAGATATACATTTATATATCACCTCTTTTCTCTTTCGTGAAAAAATAAGTAGTTATCATTCCTAATATTAACATAAAATTATCATTACTTAGTTTTTCAGTAATTGCTAAAAAGAAAAATGCAATAAAGCATATAATCGTTACAATGGATTTAACTTTTAATAAATTACTAAATAGATATCTCATTTTTATCACATCCACTATATAATATGAATATAATATTATCCTGCATAATTAATACACATAAAAAAATGCAATAACTTGCATTTATTTAATGTGTAATTTAATTACTTCTGTTTCTTTCTTATCTATGTTTACCTCATTTATATATATATCATATAATGGTGCTAAACGTTCCAGATTCATTGATTTGCATTTGTTATAATGACGTAATAATTTTTCTTTATTTTTAATCTCACTTTTAAGAGTTTTTTGTCTTTCGATTACTTCATCTAATTCATGAAGCGGAGCAAATTTCTTTTTTTCATATTTTTCTAAATCACTTTTAGCCGTTTCTAAAAGTGAAGAATAAATACATATTTCATTATAATAATTTTCTTTTTCTTCATTATCAGATGTAATTTCCATTAATCGTTCTAAACGTAATAATTCTAATTCCAATATTTTTACTTGTCGAGTTAAATAATTATTTTCATCATTATTCTTATCATTAATAATTAATCCCCTTTGATTAACGATATCATATAATACTGCTCGACGTTTTTTTAATATAACATACTCAGTAGTATTCTCTTTTAATTGTTTAGTAATAATTTTAATTCTATTATCAATTTTTTCTATTTCTTGATAAAACTTATTTTCGATAGAATAATAATCTTGTTCTGTAATTTTCATATGTTCTCCTGTATATATGGCTTCGCCTAATTTTTTTAAATGGTTGCCCCAATAAGATTCGAACTTATGATCTTGGAGTCAGAGTCCAATGCCTTACCGCTTGGCCATGGGGCAAAATATAAAATAATATTATAAATTATAATATTATTTTTTTCTTTAATAATTTACTAACTTTTATTTCTTCTTGATCAATAAATAACTTACTAACATAATCTCGTTCTTTAATAGCTAGTTTTTCTTTTTTAATATATTTATCAACTATTTTTCGATCTTTTTTTAACTGGTTATTTATTGGTTTTGCATCTTTTAATTGTAACCGACATTTTTCAAATTCACATTCAATATAATCCTCAAAATTAACTTGTTTTTTTAGTACATTTTGCATCATCACTATTTCACTTTTAAGCATAAAAATAATGTCATTTTCTTCATTAAAAATGTCTTTCGTATTATTTTTAATGGCCGTTTGATACTTCTTACTTAAAAGATTAGTTAATTCATTAATATAAGTAATAATCCAGTTTTCTTTAACTAAATCTTTACCCCGATTCATAATAATGCTTAATTCAATTCTTTTTAATATTTCATATTTTTCTTGTAATAATTCATATTCACATTGTTCTAAAAATATCTCATTCTCTAAATCATAACGATGTCTTACAATATAATTAATATAATTATTAATTTTTATTAAATATCTATTATATTGTTCCTCAGTTATTACCATGTAATCACCTTTTTCTTGGAAATATAATATAACATATTACCAAATATTAAGCAAGTTTATTTAAATATCGCGTAATAATTACAAATATCAATTGTTTTAAATCTTTTGATGAAATCAAACAGTATATTATATTTTAATCTCTTATTTAATTACTTTACTATCAACATATGCTTTAACTTCATCATATAACCTTGGTGTTTCATTTTCCATCAGTGTTCGATTATGAATTAATTCTAATATGTAATCACGACCATAATTATCTAATACATATGAAAACATTGTATGATAATTATAATAGGCTTTAGCCCCACCTTTTACATCTTCAAAAGTTGCATCAAATTTCATTATATGATTATCGCATTGGTGAGATAACGTTGTTGCTAATCCTTCATTTAACCAAATGTATGACATTTCCTTAACAATACTGTTATGACAAGCATGAACAAATTCATGAAGAATTAAATGAGCTAAATTAATATTACTCATTTTTTCATGTCCCTTAGTTTTTTTATACTCTTCAATACTTAATACTTCTACCTTACCATTATTTGAAAAACCACAAACCCATTCAGCAACAAACTCTTCTTTACTCTTATATTGATAATAATTTCTAAAATTTTCTAAATCATTCCATATATTTATCTGTATTTTTTTCTCCATAGAAACAATACCAAAAAAATCAATTATTTCTTTTGAAACTTGTTCTAAATAATTAATATATTCTTTAATAAATAATTCATCATCCTTTGAATAATTAATTATCATATATTTTAATTCTATTTGCATATATTATCCCTTCATTTCATCTTTTATTATTGTTATTTCACTAACTAATTTATTATACAATTCTCGTTAGAGAGGAACATACCACCTGGTTTTTTCCGTTAGTACAGGAATTTTTTCGGTTCTTGTTAGGCAGTACTTTTTTCTAGACTATAACTATATCTTTAATACTTTTGCCATTATTTTGTTATTTAATTGTAATTCATCAGCATTAATAAAAGTTAGAAACGATTTAATAATATCTTCATAGTTTTCCAATGTATAAAATACTATAGTTCTTTGTTTTTTGTCAAAATTACTCAAATCGAATTTTTCTTGATTATCACTAATTAATTCATTTGAAGTTAAATAAAATACATCTTTTGGATTATTACTATCACTTATTCTAACTACTTTTTTCAAAGGATTATTTATAGCTATACAATTTTTATTATATTTACTTAAATCAGCTCCACTTTTCATTTTATCAATGACTTCGATATATTCTTGTTCAGTCAAACTATAAACAACATAATATTCGCTATCCCAAAGCTCCATAGCATTATATATAGAGGTATTATATTCGCCACGTTTTCCATCACCAATTATAATTGTAGTTTGTTTTTTAACATCAGATTTTACAGTCAAATCATCGGTTTTTTGTTCTATTAAATTTTCTAATAATTTATAATGAGCAAGTAACTGTTGAAACTCGCTTTTTTTCTGCACTAATTGTTCCTCAAATTTATCAATTGGAAGATACATATATTTTTTTGACAACAATCTATCATTTAGAATTTCTGCAACTTTTGATGCTTCTTCAAATGTATTAAATGTAGAATCTACAACGGTACAATTTACACATTGATTAATAATATAATTATATTTTGGCTCAATTCTATTCCAATTGCCATATTCACTTTCTTCATATGGAAATACTACACGATAATTAGTTTTTATTGTTCCATCTTTCAAATATTCTTTACTTTCGTTCACTACATAACATTTTGAAACAATATATGCTACTTCATCGTATTGTCTTTCTAATTCATGTATACCAAAATTCCATCCAGTCTGTGCTATTATTGGCATAATTGCATACTTAATTGGATAATTATTCTTCATTGTCAAACCCTCCTAATAAAACTATTATATCATAACTTCATAAAAAACGAACTACCTAAGCAGTTCGAGTAAATATCTAATGATGCATTTATATTCTCTTATCTGAACTGTTGATAAGACACATTTCTCGCTTTAGGGCAACAAACTTCCTGTTTTTTTTGCTAATTATGTTAGGCAGTAATTACTGGTGTTTTTTTCTAAATCAATTATTATATGTGCATATCACTAGAAATCTTTTCTTGTTCAGGGCCATTTACATATATTTTATCTATATTATTAATCCCACTCTTATTCAAATAATTTTTTCGCTCATTTAACTTATATAAAGATATTTCTTCATCATTTAATACTGTACTTAATATATCCTCATAATTATTATTAAAAGCTAAGGAAAAAAATTGGTCTTCTATCAATTGAGATCCTATTTCATTACATAAATCAACATAAATAAAATAATCTAAGGCTGGATTATGACACAATTTATGCCTTAAACTAAAAACCGTTGCAAACTTTTCCACCATTCCTTCGTTTAATATAAAACCACCCGATGTTAATTTATGTTTTTCTTGACCATTTATTTGCCATTCAAAGTACTCATTTTTCATTACATTTATTAATAAGTGGAAAGTCTCATGAATCATTGTTCCTTTCATTCGAAGAGCATTTTTTAATACAATTGATTCTTTTTCTTTTGATGTTTTATCGCCCATATTCATTTTACTACTTTCAGATTCTGGAGTAAAACATATCAATCCTTCCTCTGATTTTGCAAAAGCCCCTTCATCACCACTAGGTTTTCCATTTTCATTTAACCCAATTAAACCTTTCTCTACTGCTTCACCAGGTCTTAATATTATTATATTACCTTGAAGTAACTTGGTAACTTTGTCTATTTTTTCAGGAGATAAATATATTCCATAATCTTGAAGTAATAATGGCACATATTCATTTGCAAATTCATATGCAACTTTTTCATAAAAAATCATATCATCTGGGCACTGTTTTCTAATCTCTAGAATTTTAGTTTGTTCTTCTTTCAGCATAGCTGAATAATAGCTTCCTTCAGAAAATAGCACATGATATTTTGGAATATTTATTATTCTTTCTTCAGTTTTTGTTAAAGATATTTTTTCTAATAATTCGTTCATTGTAACGCTCCTTTTATACGATTAGATAACACCGTTTAAGCATTATTATATTATTATTTATATTATATCATAAAATTACAAAAAACGAACTACCTAAGCAGTTCGAATTAATACCTAATGGTGCATTTATGTTCTCTTATCTGAACTGTTGATAAGACACTTTTCTCGTTAGTCAACAACATACTACCTGGTTTTTTTCTGTTAGTCAAATACTGGAATTTTTCCGGAAATTTTCCGGTTTTTTTCAGGAACATTTTTCTAGTATTTATAAGGCTTTATATCATTTTTTTATTTTAAAACAACAGTTTTCGTGAAAAATGTTAGTACTTTTTTTCGTACTCGCAGGTAGTACTTTGCTGGTTTTTTTCCGGTTTTTGTTAGGCAGTACTTTCCGGTATTTTTTCCGGAATTATTTTCATGAATTTATGTTTATTTTTCTTCAAAACAATATCCATATTCATATATTTGAAATCCTAAATCAATATAGTATTTTTCTGTATATGCACCGGTTTCCGTAGCGAATATAACTATTTCAATATTTATTTTTTTTAACTCTTTAATTATGAATGTTAACAGTTCTTTAGCAACACCTTGACCTTTATATTGTTTTAAAGTGGTTAGATTATTTAAGTGTGCAATGTTACTATTTTTATGCTTAGTTATTGAAACAATTGATATTGGTTCATTATTATAATATGCAGCAAAGTGTAATACATCATAATCACTATTTTCTTTAAATAATTTTTGCTCTAAAGCAATTCTATATGTAGGAGATAGATTACCATATGGATCAAGTGAATCTCCAGTGGAAAAGCCATTCATTATTGTATTAATAATATCATCTTTATTTGTACATAATTTAATTTTTATATTTAATGAACTTTTATAGTTTAAAGATAATTGATTAATATTTGTAACAAACCAAGTATCTTTACAATATATTGCATAATCCTTTGTCATTTCATCCAAGAATTTAGCTAATGGTTCTGTTTTTATAATATAAAATCTTGGAATCCTATCAATGAATAATTTTTTACTATCTTGAAATTGCTTTTTAAAAGCTTCATAATCTTTTGTTTTAAAATTACATAAGAAATTCCAAATTCCATCATCAATTACATTACTTTTAATCATTGTAAAATCGGTATAATAATCCATAGTATCTACATACATACTTTTCAAAGATTTATAGTAATCTTTAATAATTAAATACTTATTACTCATACTTTCACCTCAATTATAATTATACACTAAAAACATGAAAAAACGAACTACATAAGCAGTTCGAGTTAATATCTAATGGTGCCTGCGGTCGGACTTGAACCGACACGGTATCACTACCATTGGATTTTGAGTCCAACGCGTCTACCATTTCACCACGCAGGCACAAATAGATTATAACATAATGAATTTATATTATAAACTATTTTTTATTAATTATATTAAACTATTAATATCAAAAATACTAAATGCATTGGCTTTAAATTCTGGATAATTTGATTCATCTTTTATTTCATTTTCATATTTTGCTTCTTCGGTTAAGGTTTCAATATTTCAATATTATTGAATGCAAATTTACCATATTTACTGTTTTTACTTCAATATCATGAATAGCTACAAATACTCTATTATCATATCTAGTTGCATTACTAACTATGTTAAATAATTTTTTTTATTGTTTTACCAGTTTTTAATTTACCGACATATAAATTTGTTTTTTTCATTATTTTTCCTTTCTGGCATAATAATAACCCTCAAGTTAACTTGAGAGTCAAGCATTATTTTCTTCTTTATAAATAGAAGTAAATAACTCCGTTTCATTTTTACTGTTTTCTTCATCAGTTATTACTGGTAAATCATTTATTGTTGCTAAACCAAAGTAATCCAAGAAATCACTAGTAGTTTTATATATATTAGGTCTTCCGGGCATATTTGATTTACCGGCTTCCTTTATAAACCCTTTAGCTACTAACTTACGAACCATATAACTACTATCTACTCCCCGAATACTATCGACTTCAATTCTTGTTATTGGTTGATTATAAGCAATAATTGCTAATACTTCTAAAGCTGATTCACTTAATGTATTACTATCCGGGTTACTTATTAATCGTTCATAATACTCTTTATGTTCTCTTTTAGTCGTTAACTTAAAAGCATCACCTAAAAAACTGATCCGAATCCCACGATTATTTTGTTCATAGTTATTTTTTAATTCTTTTAATGTATTTTTGGCGGTATCTAAGTCAATTTCCATAATAGAACATATTTGTTCCAAAGTTAAACCTTCATCACCAACTACAAATAATAATCCTTCTAAAACTGCTGTTAAATCCATCTATATCATACTTTCTATAAAGATATTACTAAAATTATCTTCTTGTATTATTTTTATTTCATTATTTTTACTCATTTCCAAAAGTGATAAAAAAGTAACAATAACATATTCCTTTGTTATTTTATCAAATAATTCAAGGAAATTCATCTTTCTTTTAACTTTTAATATATTACGAATAGCTTTAGTTCGATCATCTACACTAATTTCTTTTTTGGTAATTGTTGTTTCAAGTGGACTTTGTAATATATTTCGTTCTTTCATATTATTAAACGCATTTAATAGATCACTTATTGTTAAATCCCCTGTTATTTGAACATTTTCTGGTTGATACTCTCTTAAAGATTCAGGTAATTTAGTAAATACCTCACTCCGTTTATCAACTAATTCTTTTAATACCGGAGTAAGTTGTTTATATTTTTCATATATAGCCAACTTATTTTTTAAATCTTCTTCACTATTTATTTCGTATTCATCAACTTTTTCTTCGTCTTTAATATTTAATACCATTTTACTTTTTAAATGCATTAACTCAGCTGCCATTACTAAATATTCACTAGCTACATCAATATTTAAATCTTTCATTTTATGAATATATAAAAGATATTGCTCTATTATTTCCGAAGTATTAATTTCATAAATATCCATTTTTGCTTCTTTAATTAAATGAAGTAATAAATCTAGTGGTCCCTCAAAATCATTTATTAAAAATTTCATAATTACTCCTCTACTACACAAGTATACAATAGGCTTTCCATTTCAAATTTTATTTTTTTAGCTACAGTATCTTTATTATATAAACCATTCTCTTTATTAATGGAAAACATACTATCATACTTAACGGTTAATTTTGAACCCGTTAAATCTTCTAAAAAAGAAGTGTTAATTCCATCTAATAAATCAAGACTAGTGGCTTCATCTTGCAGTTTATTTTTTAATTCAATATAATTTTTACTACTAATTGGTAAAAATATATTTTTATACATAATTTCTAATTTTTGAGTTTTAAAAATATACTTAAAATTTTCATTCCCTTTAGTACATACTAAAGTAAAATCTTCTTGCTTAGTTAAAAGTGATGGATAATCATTTATAGTCTTTTTAACTAAACTTACTTTAGTGACTTCATTAATTCCTAACCCATACTGATATGCTAAATTCATTGTTTCCCCGTCTTCAAAAATTTTAGCACTACTAATAAATAACCGCCCGATAAATTTGTTAGTAGCGTTGTACAATTCTAAAAATAATAATTCCTCACTTAAAGCCTTAGAACGAGGAATATTACTAGTAATATTAAATAATATATGTTCATTACTTATCACAATATTATTAACAATATAATTATCAATACTTAAAGATAATTTATCACTGATATCACTTAAAGAATTAACATATTTTGGTGTTAAATCACTACTTTTCTTCGAATTGTTCGGTAATGGTTCATTAATTTTTTTACTATTTTTTAGATTATCAAAATAATCACTAATATCAGGCATAAAAAAAGCAGTAATAATTAATATCCCAAAAATTACAATTAATAAATAATTTTTATGCTTATTGTTTTTCATAAAAGCCTCAATTCTCTTCTATTATAACAAAAAAAGGCCAAAATAAAAACCTAATTTTTAGGTTTAAAAAAGATTGCTAGGATGGTACTAAAAACTAAGGTAGCAGTAAGGATTGCCGAAGCATTTAAAAACATCGATTTGAAAAGTCCTAAAAAACCATTATTAAGATATCCTAATTTAGCTCCTTCAAATAATAAAGCCCCAAAATTAGTTATTAAAATGGTAGCCCCTGCACCAGCATACTTAACTATTAAATCATTCATATTAAAAAATGCCAGAAACACTCCTAAAATGGTAAAAATGGTAGTAATATGACCTGGTGTTAATTTAGTATTGTCTAATATTATTTGACCAATCAAACAAGTTAAGCCAGCATATAAAAAAGCATAAAGAAAAATCATGATATAACCTCCAAACTTACTAAATGACTAATGGATGGAATACTTAATTTTTGGTCTGTCATTATCTTTGAATGAAGAGCCCCACTACCAACTAATAATATTTTTCCATATTTTTTACTTTTTAATATTTTATTAAAAAGAATAAGCGGTAAACATACCGGTCCACTTCCACCAGCGTAGGTATCTTGATCACTTTTATATATTTCACACCCTGCATCCATTATTTCTTGATAAGTAATATTATCCCCTGCTAATAAATCTTTTAATATTTTTAACCCATATTTACCTAAATCACCGGTTAATACTAAATCATAATATGATAAACTACGATCTAAATCATGCATATGTTTTTTTATATTTTCATACACTGCGGGGGCCATTACTGCACCCATATTACTAGCATCCTTTATATCATAATCAACAACATATCCTATGGTATATGATTCTATTTTTATATTAGACATTCTCTTCGATACTATTACACCACTTGCACCAGTAGCAGTAAAAGTAGTATATAGTGGTCTTGGACTACCATATTCGATAGGATAACGAAATTGTTTTTCAGCTGTCAAATTATGAGCCGATGTATATACCAGACTTTCTTTTACGGTATTATTAAATACCGCCGCAATTATTAATCCCTCCACGAATGAACTACATGCACTATATACTCCGAGGTAAGGTAATTTAGTATTTTTAGAGGCATAAGTAGAAGCTGTTAGTTGGTTACTTAACTCACCACTAATTAATAATTTTGTTTTATTTGTTACTAATTTATCTAGGATACGACGATTTAAATTTATTTCTGCTTGTTCAAATGTTTTACTATTATTATAATAATCCATTATACATTCAACATTTTTTAAAGTTCCTTCACTCTCTAAAGGACCAATAATGGAATAGTACTCATTTAAATATACATTTTTTAGTTTAGCACTAGCCATATATTAACCCCCAAACAAATGCCATTATAAAAGACACTACTACCCCAAATAAAATTACACTACCTGCTAATTTAAAACAATTTGAACCAATTCCAGTAATCAAACCATCCCGACGATAATCTAAAATACTACTCATTATTGCGTGAGCAAAACCAGTCGTTGGTATAATTAAACCAGCTTTATACTTACTTACTGCATTATCAAAAACCCCAAAAGACGTTAATAACGCAGTAACAAAAACTACCACTAAACCGGTCCAAATATGAGAATCAATTTGACTTATATTAAATGAAAGACGAATAAAAAAGGCAAATAATTCCGCTCCTACACCGACTAATCCACCTACTAAAAAAGCTAATATGCTATTTATCAATTTTGGATTCTTTGGCATATTACGTTTAACAATTTTTTGATATTCAATCTTATCCATTATATCACCAGTATTAATATGGCAAAAAAAGACATAACTTATACTTAAATAGTTATGTCATTATGTAATTTTTTTATTAATTTTTTTTCTAATCGGGAGACACTTACTTGACTAACACCTAATTTAGCAGCTGTTTCACTTTGAGTATAATCAAGGTAATAGCGATATTTTATTAATCTACTTGATAGTGTATCTAACTTACCTAATTGTTCTTTTAAATCTATCAAATCATCCTGGTATTTATATGTATCATCAAGAATATAATTATAGCCTTCCGTTACACCAAATTGTAAAGAATCTAAACTTATCGTATCATTTACACTCGTAATTACTGCCAAATATTCATCATATGTTATATTTAATTTATCTATTATTTCCCTATCACTAGGGAGTCGATTATAATTTTGTGTTAATTGATAACGAGTAGTTTCAATTAATTTATACATTTTTAAAACATTTTTTGTAACTTTAATATTTTTACTATCCATTGCATATAAATACATTTCACCAAAAATATATTTGTAAGCATAAGTAGAAAACTTAACGGTTTTATCATCATGATAATTTTTAGCAGCTTTTATAAGGCCGATAACTCCTACTTGATATAAATCTTCAAAAGAAACATTGCTAAATTTATGAGCAATTTTTTTAATTAATAAATCATTTACTTCAATTAATTTTTTTATATCCATAGTTCACCTATATCTTGATGGCATCAATGGCTGATAACTCATCAATCGTTGTATTAATATTTAATCGTTTTACTACCTTAGATAAATAAGCCGGTATTTCACATATATAAATGCTCCCTCCTAATTCATTGATTGCATACTTAGTATTTAATAATGCATCAATACCTGGTACATCAATACTAGTTAAATAGTACATGTTATATACTAAGTATTTTATTTTATTACTAATTATTAAATTTAATAAATAATTATTTATTTTTATCGTATTATCTCTTTTCAAATCACCATATAATCGAACAAATAATATTCCTTTATTAAATTCTAATTTCATGTCAAACATTTCTTCACCTCGGTAAATTAACTATAAATTAAGATAATAATTTATTAAAGGCTTTCGACAAAACAAGATAAAAAAAAGATAAGTATCTTACTTATCTAATATTTCTTTAATAGTTTTTTTAGCTTCTTTTACCGTGTCTTCATTTGGTATCATACAATCACTTTTACTTTTTTTATAAGTATAGGTATACTCATAACTTGAATTTCCTTTTAAGGAGCGATTTATAAATTCCCAAGATTTATTATTATCAATTTGTTTTTTTATTAATTTACTGATATTATCATGGTCCATATTTGTTACAAAACTATCTTCTAGTTCTTTTAAAATACTATTATATTTTATTAGTGTTTGCGGTTCTAGTAATTTTTTAGCCATAGCTTCAATTAAAGCTTGTTGATGAATTCCCCGTCGAATATCACCATCACTAAATGCTTTTCTTTCTCGTGCAAAAGCTAAAGCCTTTTTACCATTTACTTCATTATACCCTTTTACAAATTTATATCGATATTCATTATATTCATATACTCCACTAGTAAAATTCGCATCTGAATATACTGAAACATTACCAATTACATCAATTATCTGAACAACTGATGAAAAATTTACTTTTACATAATAATCTATTTTAACATCTAATAAATTTCCTACTGCATACATCGTTTTATCAATACCATATATTCCTGAATGCGTCAATTTATCCTTCATTTTACCTTCTATAATAGTAACATAATAATCTCTAGGAATACTCGTTAATACGACTTGATTAGTACTTGGATTAACACTAACTAACATATTAACATCACTTCTCGCCACACTACTTATTTTACCAGTAGTATCAATTCCGGATAATAATATATTAAAAGATTCCTTACTAATATCTTTTTTAGTTTTATCAATTTTTGTTACTAAATCAACACTAAATTCATCAATGATATTTATTTCTTTATATGTATTATAATCCTCATCTTTTAATATTTCTAAATAACTTTTTTCCAGAATTAATGCATCTATGGCATTACTAGTTAGTTGTTCTAAACCATCTAAAAAATCATCTGATAATTTTATTTTCGCTTTTATTTCATCTTTTACTAAAGATAAAGTATCATCATTTTCACTGATTAATAAAACATCTTTGTTTTTAAGCGTTTTTGCTTTTTTAATATCACTACTATTTAATACTACTAAAGCATAATTATAAGTTTTAATATCACATATTCCTAAGCGATTTAGAAACCTGGCAGTAGAAAATCCATAAAAACAACCTACAATATACAATATTATTATTACTAATACTATTGGTACCGCCCATTTAACTGGATGCTTCTTTTTAAACATCATCCTAATTAAAATAAAATCAGATAAAAATACGATAAATAATATGATTAAATAAAATACTAACGGTAATACATTAATAAATGCAATTAAACCAAGAAAAAAAGTACTAATTAATAATAAAATTAGGGTTAAATATTTCTTAAATATTCTTTTCTTTTTCTTTTTTTCTTTCATATGCTACCTCGTAATAATATTATATCATTGTGCAAAAAATACATTTTATTTTATTACTATTATTGACACATTGTTGATAAAAAAAACAATATTAAAGAAAATTTTTTTAATTAATATGAGATATATAAAATATTCATTATTATTTTTCCTTCATATATTAAAATGAAAGGAGTTTATATGAATAATAATAACAATAATTTTTCATACGGTTGTTGTTTAGATATCGACCGTTTAATACAAATTGCAAGTGTTACTGGTCCTACTGGGCCTCAAGGTCCAGCAACAATTGATGTTGGAATTACTACCACGGGAGCACCTGGAACAAGTGCTACAGTAGTAAATTCTGGGACATCAGGCAATGCTGTTTTTGACTTTGTCATCCCTAGCGGCGCTACCGGACCAACTGGAGCCACTGGTGCAACAGGTCCTCAAGGATTACAAGGTATCCAAGGGCCAACTGGTATTGCAGGATCTACTGGACCGACTGGGGCCACTGGTGCAACAGGTCCTCAAGGATTACAAGGTATCCAAGGACCAACTGGTATTGCAGGAACTACAGGACCGACTGGGGCCACCGGAGCAACGGGTCCACAAGGGTTAC
>CAYPXM010000010.1:0-24084 GCA_964415015.1 uncultured Muribaculaceae bacterium
AACTGTATCCGGTTGATTGCTAACTTCTGTAATAATTTGTAAACGATCTCTAACTTTCCAAATACTATATCCGGTACCTTGGGCAATTTCTTCTGGAGTTGGTAGAAAACCATATTTAACTTCATATTTTTTTTCAAAAGAATTGATATTTACGATATCTTGGTGAACATGAACGGGAAATCTAATAATCCTTGAGTTATTAGCTATTTCACGTGTAATTGCTTGTCTTATCCAATGAATAGCATGAGTACTAAATTTATATCCTAAATCTGGATTAAATTTATCTACTGCAATCATCAGTCCTATATTTCCATATTGAACTAAATCTTCTAACGATACGCCAGAATGACAATAATGTTTGGCAACCGCAATTACAAGACGAAGATTACTATTAATAAATAATTCACGAGCTTCTAAATCACCCATTTGCACTTTTTTAGCCAAAGCAAATTCTTCTTGAGCACTTAAAAGAGAATAATTCATTGCTTCCTTCATATACATTGAAAAAGAATCAGTTCCTGAGATATATTCATCAACACCAATATTATCAAAATCACAATCTATTTCCTCGTTTGATGTAAAATAATTAATTATATCTTTATTAATAAATTTATTTTTATTAAAGTCATAAGATTGAATATGTTTAATAAAATCTGGTTTAATATTTTCTAATATTTCTAAACATATATCAATTCCTTTAATATTATTAACTTCAATATATTGACTAAATTCTAATAAAGTTGTTTCTAAATCCTTTTTTTTATCAAAAATATTAATTACATAATAAAGAATTTCAGCACAATTTATGTTGAATCCATTAACTTCATGATAATCTTTTAATATTTCTTTAACTATTAACAGTTCTTTTGAATTTAAAGCGTTCAACATCTTCATCCCCTTTGTTGCCATATATTCTAACACTTTACACGAAAATGTCAAGTAAAAAAGAAGCATTACACTTCTATATTAAATATATTACTAACACTACCGGTATTAACAAACTAATTGCCACTAACACCAATCTTAATGGTATTAAACTAGCAATTTTATCATCATGACCATCTTTTTTTTCTACTAAATATCTAATCTGCTTACTAAGTAATAAGCGATGATCACTGCCTGAAATAATGGCCTGTGATAAGTTACTAATCATCATATTAATTAATGTACTAGGAATATGCTCATCTAAATTTTTCAAAGCATCACTTAAATTTTTTCCGTAACCAGTTTCATTAATAGCAATATTAAATAACTTACTTAATTCATTATTAATGTTTTTAGTGGTTAATAATAACGCTTGTTTTAAGTTATTAGAACTATTATATGCAAAATATAAGGCTTTAAAAAAGATAATTGCATCATTTTCCAATTCTTGTTTTCGTTTTTTTATTGTTATATTAAAAACATAATAATCATAAAGAAAACTCATAAGTAATGTAACTATCGGCGAGATAATTAAACCATATGGACTAATTAAAACTAAAACAAAAAAGACGATTAATAAAAAGATTAATTTTAATGTTAAATAGTACTCCGCTTTATTATAATTATAAGCATTAACATATTTTAACTTAGTGGTAACACTTTCAATTCTTTTTTTACTAAAGATATGATTAAACATCGGTTTTCACCTCCGAAGTCGTATATACAATAATAAAATATATTACATTAAGTACTAAAGATAGAAAAATTAATAAAATGTTCATATTTTCATTAATAATAGCATTTTTAAAGTGATTATTGGTACAATAACGAAAAATAAATAATAATGACGGGATAAACCCAATGGCATAAAAAATATATTTATACGGTAATATACTTCTTCTAATCCGTTTATTTTTTTTAATTAATTCATCATAATCTTGTTCTAATACATTAAAAGTATCTAACGTATTACCACCTATTTTACTAAGTAATGATAAAAAATTACTTAAATATAATACTTCTTTAACATTTAACCGTTCATACATTCGTTTAAAACTATTTTCTAAGGATAAACCATTAGTAATATCATTATAAACATATTTAAATTCTTGATTTAATAATTTACTACTTTTTTTACTTGCTTCATTAATACTTTGAGTAATACTTAAACCCACTTGTAATGAAGAATTAATTATTTCAATACTATTTAATAATTCATAGTTGAGATTTTTTAAATAATGGACAAATCGTTTATAGTAAACAATCTCAACTGCTAAACTTACGAAAATGACAATTAATAATACTAATATTAAATTATAATAATTAAAATCCATTAATAAAAAGATTATTCCCGATATTAATGTTATAAGTACTAAAAGAACTTTTAAACCATAAAAACTTAAAGGATTAGTAAAAATACTGTTATTCATAAACATATATTTGGAATATTTTTTATTTAAATAATTTTTAAAAATACTTTTACTTGCAATAAAACTAAATAATGAAACTAATCGGGCTATAAAAATTACGATTTTATTTTCTAATGATTTATCAGTTTCAACTGGATTAATAACATAAGAAGAGAATTTTTGATTAAATTTATTAGCGGTAATTATTTTTGCCAAATAAAAGATTATTACAATAAAAATTGTAACTGATATTACTTGGATAACAAAAAAATTTATTAAGCTAATATCTTTCACAAACTAACCCTTTCTATTGATAAAATAATTTATTAATATCATTTATTCCTTTACTGTTTATTTTCGGTAAAATATATGGTGTTTTAATATTCTTTTTAAATTCCCCATCGACACTACCGTCATCAAACATACCATAAACTTCATACGTAAATATATCACTAATGACTAGTTCCGTGTCTTTTATTCCACAAACCTCAGAAATACTAGTAATTTTTCTTTTTCCATCATTCATTCGATCAATATTAATAATAATATCAACGGCTTGTTCAATATACTCTCGAACTGCTCTAACGGGAATATCAACAGCCATAATAACCATTGCTTCAAGTCGATTTAAAGCATCTTTAGCACTATTTGCATGAAGGGTTGTGATCGAACCTTCATGACCAGTATTCATTGCTTGGAGCATATCAAATGCCTCTTTCCCACGTACTTCACCAACCATTATTCGATCTGGACGCATTCGAAGACTATTTATTACTAAATCTCGAATCGTAATATCTCCTTCATTACCATAATTAATTCTTCTCGTTTCAAGGGTAATAACATGGGGATTTTTTAAATGTATTTCAGCTGCATCCTCAATCGTAATAATTCGTTCTACAGGATTAATAAAATCACCTAATACATTTAGCATTGTTGTTTTACCTGCCCCAGTACCACCACAAACAATAATATTTAATTTAGCTTTAACACAAGCATCTAAGAATAAGGCCATTTCATTTGTTAAAGTACCAACTCGTAATAAATCTTCAATGCTATTCATTTCTTTTTGAAATTTTCTAATTGTAAGAATAGGACCATTAGTCGATAACGGCTCAATAATAGCATTAATTCGAGCCCCATTTTTTAATCTTGAGTCAACCATCGGATTACTAGTATCAATAGTTTTACCAATTGGTTCAATTAATCGTTTAATCGTACGTAAAATATGATCATTATTAATAAACGAAACATCAAAATCCGGATAAACATTGCCTTCTATTTCAACATATACTTGGTCTGGAGCATTAACCATTATTTCACTGATCAAATCATTTTCAATTAGTTCTTTTAATGGTCCATAAGGATTTAATTCATTCTTAATCAATTTAATTAAGTATAAACGTTCATTACTCGTTAAATCATAATTTTCAATAATTTCATCAACTAATTTAGTAATAATAGAATCACTAGTCATATCTTTATCAATTATTTTTTCAATAATTATTTTTCGTAAGGTATCTAATAATTCTTTATCTTTAAAAATTTGATAATCATTAATATCATTTTCTTCATAACTAGGAGTTTTGATATCAAAAGAATCTTTTAAATTACTCATTTACATCCTCCTTATCATTTAATAAATCATGAATAATAGTAGTATAAGTACTAAAATCTTTACTGAATGTAAGACTCATTTTTTTATTCAACGTAATTATTTCACCATTCATAATAAAGTCATCAATATTTTTTAAAAAGAAATTACTAGTTAATTTATAGTCTATTTTATGACTAATAATCGTTTCTAAATCATATGAACTAAAATATTTTTTAAATGGATCACGACTGTTATTAAGTAGTATTTTATAATTAATTTTTTCAGAGTTACTAAGGACATTTAATAACGCTTTCATATTTTTTACATCCATTGCTTCATTTTCCATTAGTAATAGCAACATATCAGATTTATCTATCAAACGAATATTTAATTCATTTAAAATATGTGTAGTATCAACAATTACTACATCATAATTTGATTTAGCAATATCTATTACTGTTTCAATATAATTTAAGTTAATTTTTAGAGATGCTCTTGGGTCTTTAGGGGCCGGTAAAATATCAATATATTCATCATAACTAACAATATAATCATTAATTTTATGATACTGATTAGTAGCAATATCTTGAGTCAAATTATACATATTACTAATAAATTTGCAGTTTAAAACTAAAGCAACATTACCAGTATAGATATCAAAATCTATAATAAGTGTTTTTTTGCTCAGTAATTTTGATATTCCAGCTAAATTTACTGCCGTAATTGTTTTTCCAACGCCACCTTTAACGCTAGATAAAACGATTACTTTCCCCATTTTACTCATATAAGACCTTCTATTCTTTAATCTTTTTTAATTATACTTTCGTTTTTTACCGCAAACCCATCATTAAGAATTAAATTTAAACCAGGGGTAATAAGTGGTATTCGATAAACAAATTTGTATTCAATAAATTTGGTTTCTTCATTAATATTGATTACGACTCCAGGTAATTCTTTTTCTACTTCATCCTTAATTACTTTTTTACTACTAGTTTCTTCATATAACTCAGAGACTTTGAATACTAGGTCATTAATTTTCATTTGAAAAACAATAATTCTGGTAACATCAATAATAATAAAAAGTAAAATTATAATTAATAATAAACGAAATAGTAACTTAAAATAATTAAATTTATTATCCTTCATTTACTCCCCTACTTTACTAGTATTAATTATATCAAACCATAACTAAATTAACAAGAAAAAACTAGTTATAAAACTAGTCTAGATCATTGGTATTATTATCGTCCTTAAATTGAAACATATAATCCATTATTTGAATAGTATCACCCGGACGGGCTCCTAATTTATATAGTTCTTCATCAACACCCATACCCTTTAATTTTCGCCCAAATCGTAACACAGCTTCATCTTCAGTAAATTTGGTCATCATAAATAGGCGTTCAATTTCCTTTCCTTCAACAATAAATACTCCTTGGTCATCTTTTCTGATTGTGAAAGGAACAACATTTTCAAATTTATATATTGCATGACTTAAATAATCATTTTCATCATATATAGCTTGTGGTTTTTCATTTTTAACGATTTCATTTAACCCTTTAATTAAATCTTGATAACCGCTATTATCAACCGTACTTACTGGATATATAGTCAAATCTTGATACTTATTTTTAAATCGTTCTAAATTATCTAGGGCATTTTCTAAATCCATTTTATTAGCAATAATAATTTCTTTTTTTGTTTTTAATTTATTACTATACTTATCTAGTTCACCACGAATAATCTCATAATCATTTAATGGATCTCTTCCTTCACTAGAACCCATATCAATAACGTGAGCAATAATTTTACAACGCATAGCGTGACGTAAAAACTTTATTCCTAATCCTTCACCAGTACTGGCATTTTCTATTAAACCAGGTAAATCCGCTAAAATAAAACGATTATTATCATCTAATACGACAACTCCTAAGTTAGGAGATAAGGTTGTAAAATGGTAAGCCCCGATTTTTGGTTCTGCCCCACTTAGGGCTTTTAATATACTTGATTTACCAACACTTGGCATTCCTACCAAACCAACATCAGCAATTACTTTTAATTCACAATGAATTTCTAATACTTCGCCAGGTTCACCATATTCACTAAATTTAGGCGCTGGTTCTTCCATTGTTGCAAAAGCTTTATTACCTCGACCACCACGGCCACCATGGGCAATTAAAAATTCTTCGGTTGTATTCACTAAGTCACATATTATTAATCCAGTTTTACTATCATATATCGTAGTTCCTTCTGGTACTTTAATAATTAAATCACTAGCATTAGCACCGTGCTTATTACTTCCTTTGCCATTAGTTCCTTTATCGGCTTTAATCATTTTAGCATATCGTAAATCAATTAAAGTTTTTAATCCCTTGTCAACAACAAAGATAATATTACCACCACGGCCACCATTACCGCCATCAGGTCCACCCATTGGAACATATTTTTCACGTCGAAAAGAGGTACATCCATCTCCCCCTTTACCTGCTATTAATTTTATATTTACTTCATCAATAAACATAAACATCATCTCCTTAATTAATCTTTAAATGAGGCATCTACATAATATATTAACCGATTTTCCTTAAAATATTGCTTTTCAAAGTCAGTCATAACATTTTTTATATGTCGTTCATCATGGTGTAAATCAAGACTAACAGTATTAAATACATACCAATAATTGCTTAAACTCTCAAGGGCAGAAGCAAATAATATTTTATTATCCGTTTTTAAAATAATATGTTTATGTTTTTTAAAAATTCGATCATATAGTTTTAAATAACTGATATCACCAAATCTTTTTTTAGCATCATTTTTCTTTGGCCATGGTTCAGAAAAAGTTAAATATATCGTAGTAATTTCACGACCAAAAAATTCTGCGATATCCATTGCATTAGCATTAATCATTTTCAAATTTGGTAAATTACTATTTTTAATATTATTAAGAGCTGTAGCAATTTGTGATTCATCCAGTTCTAAGCCAATATAATTTATATTTGGATTACTTTTAGCCATTTCGATAATAAAAGAACCTCTTCCCATTCCTAATTCTAAACAGATAGGATTATTATTACCAAAATATGTATGCCAATTATTTTTGTTATTACGAGGATTTTTAACCAAATAAGGGTTACTACTAATAATACTACTGGCATTTTTAACGACATTATAACGCATTTCTATACACCTCTTCTTAAACGATTCTACCACATAAAGAACAAAATTAATAGCCAAAATTAAAACCTAGCAATTACTAGGTCAATAATTATTTACAAGTATAACCATTACTTTCAAAAGATTCTATTAATTCATCTTTATCATCATAAATATCGTTATATTCATCAATATCTTCTTTAGGCATTTTAGAAGTAATTTTTTTACCACTTAATTTGTATTCATAATCACTATCTGAATCCTTAAAATGATCATATGTTTCTTTAGCATCATCTTTGTCATCAAAAGTCATTTTAGCATTAGCACTAGTTAATTTATTATCTTTAAATTTAAAAGTAATTTCTGAATCATAATCAACATAATCATTAGCCTCTGATTTACATACCACCTTAGTTCCAAATAAAGAACATCCTGATAAGAATACTACTAGTGTCGCAACACTTAATAATTGAACTGCTTTTTTCATTTTATCCTCCTCTATTAATAATTAATTTATAACATACTAAGGATTAAAAGTCAATTAATGTCATAAAAAAATTAACCTTATGGTTAATTTTATTTTACTTCATAAACACTGGCTTGTTTTTTATCCCGTCCACGACGTTCATATTTTACTACTCCGGTAATTGTAGCAAATAAAGTATGATCTTTACCCATTCCTACATTTTTACCAGGATATATTTTAGTTCCGCGTTGACGATAGATAATTGAACCTGCACTAACAGTTTGACCATCAGCAGCCTTTGCTCCTAAACGACGACCAGCACTATCACGACCATTGTGAGTAGAACCTTGAGCCTTAACGTGAGCAAATAATTGAATATTTAATTCCATAAAACGCATAATCTATTCTCCTTTTTTAATTTTAATATTATTAGGATATTGTTCTTCTAAAGAGCAAAGCATATTAATCATATTAATAAAAATATTTTTTAAAATATCATTACTAACATTAATATTATTTATTAATACACAACCTTCATCTTCAGTAAAATCTAATTTTTCATCATACATTAATGCCAAATTAACACTAGTTATAATGATACTACTTACACTTGCACAAACAATATCTTTTCCATATAAGTCATGACCAGCATGACCTTTAATACTTATATTTTGATAATCTTTATCGTAACATACTTTAATCATAATTATTTAACATTTATACTTTTTACGACTAACTTAGTATATGGTTGACGATGGCCTTGAGTTTTACGATATTTCTTTTTTGGTTTATATTTAAACACTTTAATTTTCTTTTGTTTTCCATGTTTTTCAACTGAACAAACAACAGTCGCTCCCTTAACTAATGGAGTTCCTACAACACCATCAACTAAAAGAACTTCATTAAAAGTAATATCTTTACCTGCTTCTGTATCTAATTTTTCAACGTATAATACATCTCCAACAGTTGCAAAGTATTGTTTTCCACCTGTAACAAAAATAGCTTTCATTTTATACCTCCTTAAATATAAGACGCGCCTTTAAGGTACACATTGTGTTTTATAACCTTTTTAGAGCGGTTTTTCCGGGTGTTTCCTTCAAACATTAGAATAATATCAAAAATATGCTTAAAAGTCAATTTTTTTAAGTATAATATCTCTTTCATTTAGATATTTACTCCCTTTTTTACCATACATTTTATATTCTAAACGCAATTTATTTTTATTTAGTTTCTTCATATAACTAATTTTATTATAAAAATAATCATCCGATAAACGTTCCATATAAAATTTATTTAACATTAAATGATTATTTTTAATCATAGTAATTACTTCGCTAGTAACAAAAATAATAACTAAATAATTTCTGTTATTGCTCCAGAATGTATATAATAACATGAGCGTAATCCCAAACAAAGAAATATAAAAACTAATTTTAAGTGATTTAGCATATGAAAAAAAATAATTAAGGATACAATTAAGTATTTTATGTCCATCTAATGGATAAATTGGTAATAGATTAAATATAATTATTGCAAAATTATACATAATAAAAAGATTATAATAATCACTAAACAATGAACGATTAATTGATACAATGAGAATTAATAATAACTGACTAATTATTCCACCCCATGCAATAAGTAAACTATTAATAATGGGAATATTTATTTTTTGATTAATATGAACTAAACAACCAAATGGAAAAATAGTTATTTTCTTTACCGGATACCTAAATATTTTGATAAAGAATAAATGACCTAGTTCATGAATAAAAATAATAAAAAAAATGATTATTATATTTTTAAAAAAACCACAAAAGAGTGATAGTAATAAATATAAGTAAGTAAAAATATTAATTTTTATTTTCATTAATTAAGTCATCAAACGATAAATAATTACCATCTTTTTGTTTAACTAAAAATAATTCATTATTAATGGTAGTACCTAAAGGCTTATTTTCTTCAACATAATCATATAGACTGACTCCAATATCAGTAATATTACCATACCAAATATCGATACCATCAGTACCTTGAATAATTAATGTTTTTCCATAATCTTCTTTATCACCAATAAAAACGACTAATCCACTTGTTTTACTCTTAACAATTTCATCTTTCTCATATGTAATTTTAACTCCATTTAAATATTTTTCCGCCTTATAATCACTTACATCATCTAAAAAAACACTAGCACTTAAGCCTTCTTCTTTAATAAATATGGGATTACCGACATACTTTTTATATATATTAATAAATTTAGTAAAACTAATATTATCACTAAAAACTATTTTTTGATAATTTTCTCGTCCTTTTTCAAAAGAATTAATAATTATTAGACTGCCTAAAATAAAAATAATACTTAATAATATTTGAGAAACTAATTTTTTTAAATTTATCATATACTCACCTAATATAATATATTAAAATAATTCAGGATTATGATCATAAAAACTATAAAACATGTCATTACCAATAATGACATGATCAATTACTTTAATATCTAACATTAAACCATTTTTAATCATTAAAGTAGTAAACTCCAAATCTGCTTTTGATGGAGTTGGATCACCCGATGGATGATTATGAATTAATATTATTTTTACTGCTCGATGATCAATTGCTTTTTTAAATATTTCCCGAGGATGAAATAAACTAGCATTAATTGATCCAATAAAAATTGTTTCAGTATTAATAATATTATTTTTATTATCTAAATACATAGCCATTAAATGTTCTTGATAAATATTACAAAAATAATAACGATAAAGATTAAAAATTGTTTTAGCATTGACTACTTTAATTTTATCATTATTACTAGTATTTATTGCTCTCTTACCTAATTCAAAAGCACTAAGAATTGTTAATCCTTTTTTTAATCCGATACCATGATACTTGGTAAGACAAGTTAAAGCCATGTTACTAACAGCATGTAAACTACCCACATCATTAAGAAGCGTATTAGCAAGATCAAGAACGGACATATCTTTATGACCATTATTAATAATTATAGCCAGTAGCTCCGCATCACTTAAAGCATTTAAACCTTGTTTTAATGCCTTTTCCCGAGGTTTAGAAGTATCAGGCATATCTTTAATCAAAACCGTCATAAAGAACTCTTATACTCTTCTAATAAATAATTTGTACTATCATTAATAACCTTAAGAGAAGTATTTAACTTATCAAATTCAACTACTGTTTGATAAAACTTATTATTAACTTTAACTTTCTTCATATAATAATTAATATTTAAATTAGTAAAATATTCTTCCAGTAATTCTATATTATTAACGGTAATAGCACCATAGACCCGATAATATGGTTCATCATAAAAAACTGCTCCTATTTTCAATTTATCAATTAAATTAAAAGCATTAGTCTGTGATTTAAATACTCCCAATTGAAAAACAGTAACCATATTACTATTATCTGTTACTGAACTCAAAGACTCATCAATATTATTATAAAAAAAGAACGCAAAAATAATTGCCAGACATATTGTTAAGCCATAAATAATAATTCTTTTCTTCACGTTATCACCTCTAGTAATAATATAACTTAATAAATTCATATAAAATGTCGAATTAAGTCTTTACTAATATATTAGAGATTAATAAATAAAATCCTTTAAAAAAAATCATCAAACGATGATTTTTAATATTGAATACCCCATATAACATGATGTTTAGCTTCTTTACCACAACATACACATTTACCAGTAATTAAAGGTTCTTCGGTAATACATCTTGATTTACATCCTTTTAATTCCTTAATCTTTACTTCACAATCACTATCACCACACCAATCACCATGAATAAATCCAGGTTGCGTATCAATGATATTTTTCATTTCTGCCATATTTGTCGCCGTAAATGTTAAACTATTACGTCTATGTAGTGCTTTATTATACATATCACTTTGAATAGTATCTAATAGATTTTTAACCGTAGTGGTAATATCAATATTTACATCATAAGTCATTTTTTCTCTTGTATCACGACGAGCAATAGTAATAATATTGTTATTTAAATCACGTTCACCAATTTCAATCCGAACTGGATACCCATTAACTTCCGCTTCAGCAAATTTAAATCCTGGTGATTTATCGGTATTATCAACTTTATATGAAATATCACTATTATCAAAAATAGACCTTATTTCATTTACTTTTTTATCTACTATATCACTTTTCCCAATTGGTATAATTATTACTTCAATTGGCGCAATACGTGGTGGTAATACTAGACCATAGTCATCACTATGAACCATGATTAAACCACCAATCATACGTGTTGTTGTTCCCCAACTAGTTTGGTATACATATTCTAACTTATTTTCTTTATTAATAAATTTTACATCATATGCTTCACTAAACTTTTGACCAAAATAATGACTTGTGCCATCTTGAAGAGCAACACCATTATACATTAATGCTTCGTTAGTTAAGGTATACTCTGCACCCGCAAATTTTTCTTTTTCTGTTTTTCTTCCAGTTATTGATGGAATAGCTAATATATCATTATGGAACCATTTATATACTTCCATCATTTTATTAGTTTCTTCGATCGCTTCTTCTTTAGTAGCATGAATAGTATGACCTTCTTGCCATAGTATTTCCCGGCTTCTTAAAAATGGTCTAGTTTCTTTTTCCCAACGTAAAACACTACACCATTGATTAAAAAGCTTTGGTAAATCACGATATGAAGATACATGATCACGAAAATAATCACAAAACATTGTTTCACTCGTTGGACGAATGCATAATCTTTCTTCTAGTAATTTTTCTCCGCCATGAGTAACCCATGCTACTTCAGGAGCAAAACCATTAACTAGTTCGCCTTCTTTTTTTAATAAATTTTCTGGAATAAGTAACGGCATGTATACATTTTGATGACCTAATTCTTTAAACTTTTTATCTAAAATGTTTTGCATTTTTTCCCATATGGCATAACCATATGGTTCCATTACTGTACAGCCTTTAACACTAGAGTATGCTGCTAAACTAGCACATGATACAACATCCGTATACCATTTAGCAAAATCTACGTCACGACTTGTAATGTTTTTTACTTGTTTTTCCATAAAATCACTTCCAATAAGATTATATACGATAATTTAGTTTTTGCCAATAAAAAACAAATATGCTTCCATATATGTTTTTCATAATTAATACTTTATTCCATATCGAGCATTAAACTTCTCAATTTGGGAAAGTTTTTTTACTCGAGGAGAAGATTCTTCAATTTCGTCTGGTTCAATAATATACTTTTTCTTTATTTGAAAATAATTATTCATTACTCGACTTCGAGCAAAATAACAAGGCATAGCATTAATGATATTAGTTGTACCTTTTATCGTAATAACTTTCATATAATTAGTTTTTTCACCATTAACATATCCAATATTAGGATAATAGAAATAATATAAATCAGTAATTAAATTCATTGCTTTTTGATCAACATCAGAATATTTAGTAATCATTTCTAGTTCTTCAATCAATTCATATACATCAATATCATCATTAAAATACCCATATATCGGTTTATTTTTTTTATTAATTCTAGATTTATGACGAATAATATGGTCTAAAGCTTTATCTTTATCATATTTTAGTGATTGATTAAATACATAAAAGCTTTCATCATACTCATCGACATTTTCATTATCATCAATTAATAATAAACATTTATTTTTAATAAAAGCGATTGCTCCACCAATATTCTCTATGTCTTGTAATTTTTTTATTACATCTAAAACTTCACTGTATTTACCCAAAGCATATAAAGCATATATTTTCTCCCGATAAATCATAACTAAAAATTTATTTTCACATTTGGGATAGTTATTTAAGATATCTAACGCTTCTTCATATTCACCTAATTTATATAATTCCCTTGTATAAAAAGTAACGCCATATATATCATCAGGATAATCATTTATATATTCTTTTAATAAGTTCAGACCAATATTTTTATTATGTTTAATTTCCCATACAATATTACCAAAACGTTTTTTTCTACTTAATTTCTTTTCTTTAGTCATAATAATTCTCCATTTTTAAATATTTTCTATAATAACATATGTAAATCAAATTGTAAAGTATATATTTAATTGACAAAAAAAGTAGTTTAAAAAACTACTCTTCAGTATTTAGTTCTATATTAGTTATTTTGTCTTCTTCTCCATCAACAAGGTTTAATTCTTCAATAAATAATGTGGCTTTAAAATCTTTTATTGATTTATTAATAGCATCTTTCAATTCTTTCGTAGTATTAATTGTAATCGTTTTAATTGGTGTTTTTATTGATAAATTGTTATCCGATTTTACACCACGAGCATTACTAATGATATCCATCATTTTATCACCATTAATTATTTCTTCATTAAAATTAAATGATAATGATAAGATATTAGTTAAATGAATTGATTTTTTTGTACCATATAATTCTTGATAAATATCTTCAGTAATAAATGGAAAATAAATACTAAAATCTTGCAATAATTTATAAAGTATAGTATATACTGTTTTTTGACCAGAATAACGTGGAATTTCTCCAAATTCTTCGGGACGATATAAACGGTGTTTAACAATCTCAATATAATTATCACAGAAATTCCAAAAGAATTTTTCTAAGTGATTTAAAGCAAGTCCCACTTCATATTCATCTAAGTATTTAATAAATCCTATTTCCATTTCTTCAAATTTACCTAAAACCCATTTATCAATATATTCATAATCATTAAATTCTTTATCCTGATAATCCGCTAGATGCATTTCAATAAATTTAGACACATTCCATATTTTATTTATTAATTTACGACCACGTAGTAGTGTTTCTTCACTGAATTGTATATCAGTACCAAGGCGACCACTTCCGGCCCAATAACGTACTACATCAGCCGAATATTCATTAATAATATCAATTGGATCAGCGGTAGCATTGCCTTTACTTTTACTAATTTTTTCACCTTTACTAGCCATTACAAAACCAGAAATCATCACATTATCCCAAGGACGAGTACCAAAATGATAAAAACTTTTAACAATAGTATAGAAATCCCATGTTCTAATAATTTCTGATGCATTAGTACGAATACTCATTGGTTTTAAGAAACTTTCATAATTATCTTTTTCTCCATATCTCATGTTAATTAACGGAGTAACAGATGAAGTTGCCCATGTATCCATTACATCGGTTTCTGGAATAAATTCGTCACATCCACATTTAGGACATTTATCTATACTTGGTTTATCTACTAACGGATTAACTGGTAAATCTTCCATTTTTGCGAAAATTGGTTCACCACATTCTTTACAATACCAAACTGGAAATGGTACACCAAAATAACGTTGTCTTGAAATACACCAATCCCATAAGATATTTTCTACCCATTCATTATACCGACTATGCATATGAGCAGGATGCCATTTAATTTCATTACCAATTTTAATAAAATCTTCTTTATGATTCATTATATCAATAAACCATTGTTTCATTACGGCATATTCAACTTCTTTACCACAACGTTCATGAGTTTGAACTTCATGCTCAAGATCTTCAATTTTCTCAATATATCCGCCGTTATTAAGATCTTCTATGATTTTTGCTCTTGCTTCTTTAATTTTTAAACCACCATAGTTTTCTACAGCATCTATTATTTTTCCATCATTAGTAAAAATATTTTTAAGTGGTAAGTTATATTTTTTCCACCATTCAATATCAGTTTGGTCACCAAAAGTACAGCACATAACAACACCAGTACCTTTATCAATAGCAACCTTTTCATCAGCCATTATTGGAACATCAACATTTACTACAGGAATATGTGCAGTTAATCCAATTAAATGCTTATGAACTTCGTCAAAAGGATTAACAAATACACATACTATAGCAGGTAGTAATTCTGGTCTAGTTGTAGCAATAATGAACTCTTCATTAGTTTCAACTGTACTAAATTTAACATAATTGAATGTTGTCATAATTGTTTTTGTTTCTAATTCAGCTTGAGCAATTGATGTTAAACATTCATTACACCATAGTGCTGGACTTTCTTTATGATAACAGTGTTCTTTATTTATTAAATCCAAAAATGATGTTTGACTTATCTTTATCGTACTAGGACTAACTGTTTTATAATGAATATTCCAATCAGTACTAACACCCATTTTACTAAATAAATCCTGAAAATTAGCTTCATATTTATCTGTTGTTTCATAACACAATTTAGAGAAAGCTTCACGACCTATTTCATGAGCTTTTTTGCCTTGCTCACGTTCTACTAAACGCTCACTAGGAAGTCCATTATCATCAAAACCAAACGGATAAAAGATATTAAATCCTCTTAATCTCTTATAACGAGCAATCATTTCTGTTTGGGAATATGAAAATATATGGCCTATATGGATTTTTCCATTAACAGTTGGTGGCGGAGTATCAATTGAAAATACTTCTCTTTGATCAGGAGTAAATTCATATACCTTATTATCCTTCCAATAATTCAACCATTTTTCTTCTTTTTCTTTTGCAATATATTTTTTATCTAACATGATAATCTCTCCTTTATATATTCATTTAAACTATTCTCTACTTTTATAATATTATCCAAATCATGAGGACAACATTTTTTTATTAATGATATTTTTGATTCAATAATTCCACTTTTTAATAAATAACTAATACTATATGGATATTTTAAATCAAATATGAAGCCTAAACTTCGTAGTAAGTATTCGCAACTATTATGACAAAATTCATTTTTTACCATACTTTTATTTAAAAGATCTTCAAAAACACGTTCATTAATACTATTATCTCTTATATCTATTTCATTATTTAATGATACTATAATATCTATTTTATCAGCATCTCTAACAATATCGGTATAAGTAACCACTTGTTCATTTTTATCATTTTCACATATATATTTATTATGATTTTTTACAATAAATAAAATTGTTTCCTTTTCAGATGGTGATAATTTTAAATCAAAAAAGTTTTTTTCATTTAATATATTAACTCCCATATCTCCATGATCAAAACTTAATTTATCAGCATAAGTTTGATATTCTTGGTATTGTTTAAATCTTGCAATATCATGAAATAATGCACCTAACATAATTAAATTAATTTCATCATCAGTAATACCATCAATATTAATCGCAATATTATGACTTAATTTAATAACGCGATTAGTATGAACATACTTACTAAGAATTTCCGCATGAGGCGTAAAAGTATTAAAATATTGATTATATTTTTCAATTGCTTCTTTCATAATATTCCTTTCTAACAAGAAAAAAACACAATCCAATAAGGACGTGTTTCAACGTGGTACCACCTTAATTTATGACTAAAATAGTCAACTTATATACTTAACGCGTATTAAACGAATTATTCTACTATTATTTCAAATAATTAGTTCCCTAGCTACCTTCATAAGTCTAGTATATTAGGTTCCACCAAGCCCTAACTCTCTTTAAAATTAGATCCTATTACTCCTCTAGTTCAAAACATTTATGGATTCATTATAATATAAAATTTGCCTTTTGACAATAACTTATAAACACTGATTATATTTTTTATTTTTAACAATTGTATTATAACTACCCGAAGTAACAACTTTACCTTCATTTATTAAAATTAAGTTATCGGCTAGTTTAAATAATTCTTTTTTATGACTGGCAATAATTATAGTATGGTCATATTTAAGTTCGTTAATTATTTCCGTTATTATTTTTAGACCATTACGATCAATATTATTGGTAATTTCATCAAACAAAATAATTTCTGCATTAGATAGTATAATCCGCCCAATTGCTAATAATAAACGCATAGTATCATCTATTTCATTAGTATTATCATTAATAATAGTATTAAAGCCCTTAGAAAGAGACATGATTTTATCATAAACACCAATTCTTTTACAAACTTCTTCTTGCATCAATTTATCAGTATTAATTAAATCTAAATTTTCTCTTATACTCATATTAAAAAAATATGGTTTACTACTAATAGCCGTTAAATTACTTGCAAATATTTCTTTTGTATATGAATAAATATCAATATTATCAATTAATATTTTTCCTTTATTGGGTTTTAATTGGCGTAATAATAAATTAATAATTGAGGTTTTCCCACTTCCAACTGGTCCAGTAATTAATGTTACACTATTTGGAAGAGCAGAAAAACTAATATGATCTAATATTACTTTATTATTACTTTTTAAATAAACATTTTTAAATTCAATTAAACCAAATAAATAATCGTTAACATTATTACCAAAAGTAATATTCTTTTTATCATAATTTAGAAATTTTGTAATCCGCCGAACACCAACATTTTTTTCATTAAGAATTTTTGAGTAACTCATACATTCGTCACTTTCACTTTTCATCATTTCAAAATATGCAATAATGATAATAATTTGTGCAAATGTAATAATCTTATTAGTAAATAAGAAAATCATTAATAAATACATGATACCTTTAAAAATATTTATAATTAATGGAACAGATACTAAAGCATTAATATCATTAATGGAACGTTTACGATACTCAATTATCCATTTTTTCTTTAAAATATTATATTTATTAGTTAATTTACTCATTAAATTATATGTTTTAACTTCCTTAATTCCATCTAACATGTCACCTACTACACCACTCATTAGGTCATTATATTTACGCTCACCCTCTAAGTGAAAAGATGATTGTTTATTGGAAAAATTAAGTAAAAATAAATATAAAACATCAATAAATATACACATAATACCAAATAATAAATTAATATATAATAAGATACCTAAAATTAATAATATTTTAATTACTGACATAGTAACTTCAATAAAATAATATTTTATATCACTAACATTGATTGAATCATCACTTAATAAATTAATAATCTTTTCGCGTGATAAATCTTTAAAATAATCATTATTCAAATTATCTACTTTATCCATTAGTTTATTTTGTAAATAATCATGATGACTATTGATGGATAATAAATAAATAATTCGATTCAAATAATGAAAGATATGATATATAACTGAAGTAATTACAAACCAAATTAAATACAAATATGCTTTTTTAATATCTCCAAAAGCAAGTATGTCAATTATTTTAGCTGAAACAATAGGAATAATTAAAGCAATAAAATTATATATAAAAGCAGTAATAATAATACTTATAGTATTTCCTTTTTTAAATTTAACTATTTTTAAATAGTTTTTCAATATTTTTATATCATCAATAATAAAATTCATTATATTCACTTCTATTCTAAATGTATCATATCATAATTATTTCTATTTTTAAACTTATAACTTGTTTTAAAATTAGTTATATTGTATAATAATTAAAGAATAAGGATTGGTTAATATGCTTAAAGAATTTGATTATGATAATCAGCCAGTAGTTAATATTGTTAATGATATGATATTAGATGCTATTAATAAAAAAGCAAGTGATATTCATTTTGATCCAACACCAACTGTTTTAAAGGTGCGAATCCGGATTGATGGTGAATTAATCGATTATGCTATAGTACCTGAAGTAGTTAAAAAGAACTTAATTACTCGAATAAAGATAATCAGCGGGATGAATATTACCGAATCTCGGCTTCCTCAAGATGGAGCCATAAAAAGTAGTATTGATAATGAAACTGTCGATTTGCGTGTTAGTAGTCTTCCTATTGTTGATGGTGAAAAAATTGTTATTCGTATATTAGATTATCGAATGAGTCTAGAAGGATTAGAAACACTAGGCTTTTCTCAAAAAAATCTTGAATTAGTAAATAAAATGATTAATGTTCCAAATGGAATTATATTAACCACTGGTGCTACAGGAACCGGTAAATCAACAACTGTTTATGCCATGCTTCAAAAACTAAATACTGTTTCTCGTAATATTATTACCGTTGAGGATCCCGTCGAAATGAAAATAGAAGGAATTAACCAAGTTCAAGTATTAAGTGATATTGGTCTTAACTTTGGTAATGCTCTACGTAGTATCTTACGTCAAGACCCCGACATAATAATGATTGGTGAAATTCGTGATGACGAAACCGCTCGTATTGCAGTTCGAGCAAGTATTACCGGACATTTAGTATTAAGTACTATCCATACTAATAATTCCTTAAATACTATTGAGCGTCTTCTTGATATGGATGTTGAACGTTATCTTCTCGGTTCTGCCCTAACAGGTATATTAAGTCAACGCCTTACAAAAAAATTATGTCCTCATTGTCGTAAAAAAAGATTAACCACCCCTTACGAAAAAAATGTCTTTAAAGTAGTATTAGGTAAAGATGTTAATGAAATTTATGAACCTGTTGGATGTAGTGAATGCTTAAAAGGATATCGAGGCAGAATAGCAATTCATGAAGCATTACTTCTTAATCAAGATATTCGTGATGCAATCGTTAATAATGTTCGCCGTGATATTTTAAGAGACTTAGTATATAAAAAATGTGAAACAACTTCTTTACTTGAAGATGGTCTAGAAAAAGTCATAAACGGTTTAACTAGTTTTGAAGAAATTGTTCGTGTAATAGATATTGATGATGATATAGATGAAACTGAAGAACATATTAAAAATGCTTTATTAGGAAAAGAAGATAGAAATCCTACTCCTCCTATAAACACTAACGACTTATTTACAGGAGCTTATGATGTATTAGACATCTAATTGATAATATTTTACAAATTAAAAATGACAAGCAATTGTCATTTTTGTTTACAAAAAGCGTAAAAACATTAATATATAATCTTTAAATAAAAAAGTAATAATAATACTTAAAGCAAGAAAAGGACCAAACGCAAGTAAATGTTCTTTTTTTATTTTCACTAAAAGCAAGGCATAAGGCAAAGCAATTAAAGCACCTAGTGCGAAAGCAATTAAACCAAATCTAATTCCTAATACGAAACCCATAATAAAACCTAATTTAACATCGCCACCACCAAGACTCTCTTGTTTAAATGCCTTGTCACCACATATTTTTATGATATAAATAACAATAAATACTGCAAAACCATTTATTACTCCTAAGAAAGCGTTAGACATATTAATAAAATATATTTTAACAATAAATATAAAGATCACCGTAAAAATTAATGGAATATCTTCAATTATCATATATTTAAAATCACTGATAAATATAATTATCGTTAAACTTACTAGTATATACATTATAAATGCTTCGTAACTCAAACCATAAAAATAATATATAAGTGCAAAACAAATACCAAGACATAATTCTACAATAGTACTTAATGGGCTAATCTTTTTATGACATTTTAAACAGCGACCTCTTAAAAAAAGATAAGATAAGATGGGAATTAATTCATACCATAATAATCGTTTTTGACAATTATCACAGTGACTAGGCGGAGTAATTATCGATTTATTTTGTGGTAATCTGGTTGCTAAAACGGTATAAAAAGAGCCAAAAATTGCTCCTATTATAAATAATACAAATAACATAAAATCCCCCTACTGGATGTTTCCATATAAATCAAACATTGGAATAATTACTGCTAAAATAATAACCCCAACGATAACTGCAAGACAAGTAATCATTATTGGTTCAATAAACGATTTAAGATTATTTACGATATTACGATGCATTTCTTGATAATATTCGCTTACCTTTTGCATCATTTTAGCTAGTTCACCAGTTGATTCCCCAGTAACTATCATGAAATATGCCACTTGTGGAACAGCCCAGTGTTCTTTAAATGAATCACTAATTTTATCACCACTGGCAATATTATTGATCGTTCGATACATTATCTCTTTATATATTTCATTTTTTGTAACCCGACTTAAAATATCAATACTATCAGTAATATAAACATTATTTTTTAATAATGATGCAAAAGTTTTAGTAAAAATAGTTATTTCATTGTAAATGATGATATTTTTAACAACAGGAATATGCATTGCTATTTTTTGAATTAATATTCGTACTCCCTTAAGATACTTATAAGCAATCATTAAGAAAATAATAACTAATACAATTATTGCTAATATAACTACTAAATTACTTCGTAAATAATCACTAGAATTAATAATTGCTTTTGTTAATCCATTAATTTCAACATCAGCTGATTCATAAATAGTAACAAACTTAGGAATAACATATACCATGATAAAACCAATAACACCTAAAGCAAAAAAAGTTATGGCAGCTGGATAAGCAGCGGCACTAACCATTTGTTTTTTCGTTTTATCAAGTTCCGTATAATAACTAGCCAAATCATCAAGTGCCTCAGGTAACTCCCCTGTTGCTTCAGCCGCTTTAACCATATTTATTACTAATCCCGGAAAGGTAGAGCCTAATTTTTCAAGGGCTTTACTAAAACTAGTTCCCATTACTAATTCGTAAATAATAGCATCAAAGATTCTTTTTTTACTAGCATTTTTTCCTAATTGACTAGATAATATTCGTACAGAATCAACCAAAGTAATACCAGCTTTAATATAAGTAGATAATTGAGTTAACCAAAATATTAAATCTTTAGTAGTTATTTTAGTAGTTAAAATAGATGAAGTTCCATATAAAAAGTTAATTGCTTTTGAAGTTTCAATATTATAGACAACATAACCTTCATTTACTAAGAACGCATTAACATCTTGTTTTGAAACACCAATAAAAGTTCCGGTTATCATTTTTCCTTTAGCATTTCGAGCTTTAAATTTAAATACCACCGGAGTATCAAGACGTTTTTCATTTTCTAAGTTTTTTAAAAAGGCCTCTTTGGTTTTTTCTTCCTTTAAACGGGCTTTTTTAACAAATCCTAAATTACTATAATATAAAGCAAATTTACTTGGTTTCTTTTCCTCATTACTAATCGTATTTTTGGTTACCTTATATGCTTTATCTACGCCACCACTCAACGTATAATAAAGTAAACCAACACAATCAAAAAAAATAAATTTTAAACCGATCAAAAAGTTTTTTAACATCATTACAATGATTTCAAGAGGGATAAAAAGACTGGTTGCTAAATTCATATTATTAGTTTTCATCATCAGCCTCCATTTACTCTATTCTATAAAATTATACCATAATACTTTAAGAGTGTAAATTATTTTTTATGGTTATCATATACTATATCAGGTGGTAAAATGTTTAATAAATTATTTTCGACATCGGCTATAACGCTTCCTAAAATTATAAATGGAATATCAAATACTTTATCAATTACTAATAAGGCCCTACCCCTTATTAAACAGAGTGGACCAGTATTTAATAATATTAAAAAAGCTTTTAATACCATTAAAAGTACTACGCCACCAAAAACTAAAATTACCACTAATAGCGATAAAAAAACGATTAATATTGATAACAATAAAAAAGAAACTAGTTCAACTCTAGTTTTCTTCCAATAATTTTTTTTATGTAACGATGATAATATCTATTTTCTTTATTTAATAACCACCGTTTATATGTAAATTTTTTTAATTTGTTTATTATTGTTTTATTTTTACTAATAATCTCTTCGTAATAATTTATATTAGCAATTTTTAAAATACCATATTTAAGGGTATTTTTTTTATTTTTTTTATGACTTTTAACAAACTTCATTACACTATAATAATGTGACTTGTCATAAACAATTGCTTCATCCTCTAGAAAATAGCCTTTATTACTTAAAAAAGTACGAACCAGTTCATAATCATTATTTGAAGATATTACTATTTTATTAATATCTTTTAATTTTTTTCGCTCACTTAAAATATTTATTATTGTATGAGCTCCCATCCCCGCAATAACAAGAGTATTATATCCAACCAAATTAATATTTTTTAATCCATCCGATAATACCGAAGGAATAACCAATTCTAGTCCAGCTTTTTTTATATTTGCTTCACCAAAAGCCAAGGCTTTTTTAGATATATCAGTAGCTAGGGCTTTACGAACCAATTTATTATTAATTAAATATATATCAAGTAAAGCATGGTCACTTCCAATATCAATAACAGTGTCAGTATATTCTAAAAACAAACTAATTTGTAATAAACGATCACTTATCATATTAATCAATTAAGAAATCCTTTAGTCGTTTAGCACGCGATGGATGACGTAATTTACGAAGGGCTTTAGCTTCAATTTGTCGAATTCTCTCTCTTGTAACATTAAATCGTTTACCAACCTCTTCAAGGGTATGACAAGTTCCATCAGTTAATCCAAATCGTAATTCCAATACTTCTTGTTCTCTTTCTTGAAGGGTAAGTAAAACACTCTTAATCTCTTCTTTTAGTATTTCATTTGTAGCATATTCCTCAGGTGTAAGTCGTGATGCATCAGGAACGAAATCACCTAAATGACTATCATCTTCTTCACCAATTGGTGTTTCTAACGAAACTGGATCTTGACTAATTTTTACTACTTCTCGAACCTTTTCAACACTGATTCCCATCTTTTTAGCAATTTCTTCTTCACTTGGTTCACGATTTAATTCAAGAGTCATTTGTCTTTGAATACGAGCCATCTTATTAATAGTTTCAACCATATGAACAGGAACTCTTATCGTTC
>CAYPXM010000011.1:0-3642 GCA_964415015.1 uncultured Muribaculaceae bacterium
TCAGTATTCTTCATATAATAAGGTATTATTGAATAATCAATATCACCACAACGAGTACCCATCGTAATTCCAGCATTCGGAGAAAATCCCATAGTAGTATCAAAACTTAATCCATCTTTAATACAACATACTGAACCACCACTACCAACATGACAATTAATAATATTTATCTCTTTTTTACCTAATTTTTCTTGCATAACACTCGTAATATATTTATGACTTGTTCCATGAAAACCATATTTACGAATTTTTAAATCCCGATACCAAGAATATGGTACTGAGTATAGATAATTTTCTTCTGGCATGGTTTGATGAAATGCCGTATCAAATACCCCTACCATCGGAGTATTAGGTAACGCTTTAATAAACGCTCTAACCCCAATTAGATTAGCCGGATTGTGTAATGGGGCTAAAGGAATTAGTTCTTCCACAGTTTTAATTACATCTTCGTTAATAATAACACTTTGTTTAAACTTATCACCACCATGAACTAAACGATGACCAACACCATCTATTTCATCTAATGAATTAATAACATGATTATCTAATAATTCTTTAATTAAATATTCTACTGCAACAGCATGATTTTCAATTTTTTCTTCATGCTTAATTTTTTCACCATTAATTTTAATATTATAGAAACTATCTTCTATTCCGATTTTTTCAAAGTATCCATTTATTAATACTTTATTTTGTGGTAATTCATATAATGTAAATTTTAATGATGAACTACCAGCATTAACTGATAATATTTTCATATTTCCACCTCTTTTTAATTATACAAAAAAATAAAAAGTATTGCTACTTTTTATTAGTAAAATTGTCACATTTGTCACTATTTCTAATTATTTTATGATAATTTTGTACCAAATCATGATCATTAGTCGAATCTAAATTGAAACCATAATTATTTGTAATTTGATTTTTAATAGCATCAATGGTTCTTTCATAACTAAGATTACAGGTACGACCTTTTTTATTATTCATTTTATCACCTATTAATAGGATGAACTAAATAAGAAAAAATATTATAATAAATCACCAAAATCAACTAAATTTGAATTATTACTCACTTTAATTATTTCATGGTTTTTAATAGCATCATGTATTAAATCTTTGTACGGAATTAATTCTTCATACTCGATACATTCTTTTAATAATGGATTAATAACGGGATGCTTTGGGACAAAGATTGTACAGCAGTCTTCATACGGCAAAATACTAGTATCATAGGTATCAATTTTTTTTGCAATATCAATAATTTCTAATTTATCAAAGCAAGCTAAGGGTCGAATAACAGGAATACGTATTACTTCATTAATAACGCTCATACTTGTTAGTGTCTGACTTGCTACTTGACCAATAGATTCACCATTAATTACTACTTTAGCATTAGCATTATAAGCCACATACGCTGCAATCCGATACATCATTCGACGCATTATAGTAATTAAATATTGATGGGGAATATTTTGATATATAGCTTCTTGAATTTTAGTAAAATTAATAACATGAATTTTAGTTTCACCATTATAAAGCGATAATTTTTTAGCTAGATTTTTTACTTTATTCTTGGCTTCTATGCTAGTATGAGGAGGACTCTCAAAATATATTGTTTCCAGTTTAATTCCACGTTTAATTGCTAGATATCCAGCAACGGGTGAATCTATTCCACCACTTAGCATTAGTAAGCCTTTACCTTGTACTCCAACTGGATATCCCCCTAAGCCCATAAAGGTTTCAAAATAAATATAAGTATTATTACTTCTTATTTCAATATTAATAAATAAATCGGGATTAATTACATCAACCTTTTTATCAGGAAAATATGATAATACTTTTGATCCTAGTATTTTACTAACCATAATACTACTAATTTCATAGCTTTTATCACTTCTTAATGTATTAACTTTAAAAGTATTATAAGGATAATTAATTAATAATTCTTTTAGCGTATTACTTATAGAATCAATATCACGAAAAGGTAATTCATAACCTAACATGATTTCATGAATTCCAAAAACATTTTGTAAAGCAGTTAAACATTTTTCAAAATCATTAGTTTGGGGAATAATAAACATTCTCCCGTGATCATGCTTTTCCTCATATGAAACATTAATTAACGCTTTTTTAATATTATTATTTAAAGTATTAATAAATAAATTAATATTACCTTTTTTAGTAGTTAATTCGCCATATTTAATAATTATTATTTTTTTCATACTGTTACCTCTCTTCATTTAAAATTGAGTTAAATATATTTAACTCAATTTTACTAACTTATTATAAACTTCATCAAAAAAATTTAAAAATTTATTTACTTCATCTACGGTTGTCAAATAAGAAAGACTTATTCTTAATGTTTGCATTGCCCTTTTTTTATCATTATATATAGCCATAACGGATGTTGAAATATCATTAGTAGCACAAGCAGTATTACTACCAATATATACTTCGTGTTCTTCAAGAGCATGAATAAAAGTTTCTGGTTTTATATTTAAGACACTGATATTTAGGATTTGAGCAATTCCATACTTTGTACTATTAATTAACACATCTTCATATTTTTTTAAATGATTGACTATTTTATCATTTAAGCGTTTTACATAAGCTTCTCTTTTTTCGATATCAGTTAATGCTATTCGCATTGCTTTACTTAGTGAAACTACTAAAGGAAGAGGAATAGTACCAGGTCTTTCATTGTTTTTACTACTACCATGAATTATTGGTGCCATTGCTACTTTACTATTTTTATATAAAAAACCTATTCCCTTTGGAGCATATATCTTATGACCACTAGCACTCGCTAAATCAACATCATGTAAATAAATTCCTACTTTACCCAAGGCTTGTGTAATATCAGAATGTAAATATGTATTTAAATTTTCTTTTTTAATTACTTGTCTGATGGATTTTAAGGGCTGTCTAATCCCTAATTCACTATTTACCGCACAAATACTTACTAAAATAGTTTCAGGCTTAATAAGACGCTTTAAATCATCCATATCAATAAGTCCTTCAGGCGTATTTTTTACATAGCTAATTTTAAAACCTAAAGTTTCTAAATATTCACACATTTTATAAATACTAGGGTGTTCTAACATCGAAACAATAATGTGATTACCCTTTTTATGATTAGCTATTGCTGTCCCTATTAAGGCCATGTTATTAGCTTCCGTTGCTCCCGAAGTAAAAATGATTTCACTTTCCATAACTTGGAGTAACTCACTAATTTGCTTTTTAGCACTTTCATATAATTCTTTGGCATTAATACCTAATTTATGTAAAGAATTAGGATTACCAATATAATCCTTAGTAACTTTTATATACGAATCTAATACTTCTAAAAGAACCGGTGTTGTTGCACTATAATCTAAATAAATCACTTTAATCACCTTCTAAAATTAATTATAAACTATTCTGCCTATTTTTTCTACATAAAGTAAAAACTAATAACTGGTTATTAGTTTCGATACTCGTTTAATAAACGATCATATATACCTGGTTCAATAATATTAATTGCATTAATAGAGCCCATCGCAGGACAGATTGGTCATGACGGGGATATGATGGACGATGATCACAACGACGATATGATGGACGAGCACCATGAAGACATTATGGGAAATCAAACTATGATGC
>CAYPXM010000011.1:3652-17151 GCA_964415015.1 uncultured Muribaculaceae bacterium
TGCTTGTTCTAAGGCATTTTTATAGTTACCTTTATAAAATAAATTCATTGATTTATATAATACCATATCAATATTATGATCAATTGGTCGATAACGATTGCCATATACTATTGCCATTTCAGCCATGTGAGCAGTTTTGACTAATTCTTTTGTCGTATTATATAATTTTAAAGTCAAATCTCTTGCTGTGTCAACACGAGTATTAAGTACTTTTATTGATAATGGCGTTTTTTCCAATTCTTTATTCATTTCTTTAATTGCTACACTTGCTTCCTTTAATTCAATAAAATACTCTTTAGGAATAACTGGCAATTTATACATATTTACTTTTTCTTTAGCTCTAATTAATATACTTTTTATTTCCACTAATTGCTCTCGAGCACGTTGTTCATCTTCTTTTAATGAACCTAAACTAGTCAAGGTAGCATTTAGTTTTTCTTCTGTTTTTACTAAACGATTATTAATTAAATCCATTTCTTTTACTAATTTTGAAAAAGCAAATTTATGAGTTCGATAACTATTAATTATTATATCATAGTCACCTTTTAATTCTTTTAATTCATCTCTAATTTCGGTAATAACATAAACGTCATCATTTGTTAAATCATAACTATATTTAATTTCATCTATTTTTCTTACTAAATCGTTATTAATTTTTTCTAATTTAACAATTTTTAAAATAATACTACGAGAAAATTCTTCAAATCTTTTTTTAGCCAGTTTTTCTTTTTCAAAATCATTATATATTGATTCAAAATAATCAAGCATCGTTTTTAATTCGAAAGAACTATCTTCAATATTTAATACTTTTAAACGACTAAAAATATCAGTTATTTTTTTATTTACTTCATCTTTATTATATTCCAAATTAAGATAATCAAGATTATATCCTTCATTTTTCATCCGTGCTTCAATATCCATTATATCTTTTATTTTAGTCGGAATAATATTCTTACCAATTAGTATTATATCTGGTGCTTCATCAATTACTAAACGTAAATTCCCAATCGTATCATCAATCGCTTTTACTATTTTTCCAACTTCGGAATAAGAATTATTATCTAACGCTTGTTCAAAAGCACTAAATAGTTTATCAACATTTTCAATCTGTAATTCGATTGATTCATTGATTTCATCATAGTCATAAATATTATTATTATATTTTATTAGTATTTTTCGGTATTCGGCTTTTAATTTTGTAATAATTTCCCGATTTTTACTTTCACTAAGCGTAATTTCTTGAATTTCTTCTAACAAATAATTACTTTTTGTTTTAGCATACATAACTTGTAATTCAGCTTCAACTAATAATTGTTTTAACTCTTTATAGTCCTTGTTTTGATATTTTTCATCAATTAATAATAGTAAATCAGTAATTTCAGGAACTTCTTCTTCTTTAATGATTTTAAACCGGTCTTGCCAGTCATTAAATGCTTCTCTAAGTTCATCATTATTTATCAAGGTTTCAACTTTGTTTAATTCTGATAATACGGAAGCTGAAACAATTAAGTTTTTATCCCGCTCCAAATTATTAATGATTTTCAAATATTTTTTTTTGGTTTTTGAATTAATAAATACTAAGACACCAATTATTAAGCCAATACCTGCTAAACAATAAGTGACTGCTATTAGAATATATATTGAGTTTGACATAATAATTACCTCTATTCTCTATATATATTCTATCATATATTTTTTTACATTTAAACATAAAAAAAATAAGAATTTCTTCTTATTAATTTAAACTTGATATAATTTATTATTCTTTTTAGCAATAGCGATTGCACCAACACTAAATATGATACCACCGATAACGATAACATATGGTAAGAATGAACCAGTTTTGGGATTTTCAGTATTTTGGTTTTCAGAAATAACTGGGCAATTTTCGTCGCAGTCTTCATCGTTAACACCTGTACTTGTACCAGTCCCTACTCCATATTGATCTTCGTCTTCTGCATTAACAACCATGAAACCACCAAACATTAACATGAAGGCAAGTACTAATCCTAAATATTTTTTCATATCATACACTCCTTATTCTTAATATGAGTTTATAATAAAAATAATATTTTGTCAATTACTGGTAAGAATAAATTGTAAAATTTGACATATTTTAAAAATAGTGTATAATTAATATTGCTAATCAAATGGCAGCGTTATATTAATAATTAATGTGTTTATTGAAAATTTCTAGTACTTAAGGCTGCCTTAAGGAAAAATAAGATATAAACTCCCTATTTAATAATATAACAAAATCTTTGGTCGCAAATATAAAGAAAGGAGACAATTATATATGGCACGTTATACTGGACCTGCATACAAAAAATCACGTCGTCTTGGTTTTTCTACTTTAGAAAATGGTAAAGATATTGCTAAACGTCCTTATGCACCAGGTCAACATGGAAATGACCGACGCAAAAAAGTTAGTGAATATGGTATCCAATTACAAGAAAAACAAAAAGTTAGATTTATGTATGGATTAAATGAAAAGCAATTCCATAAATTATTTGATAAAGCATCAAAAATGAAAGGTATTGCTGGTGAGAATTTCTTAAAATTACTTGAAAGTCGTTTAGATAATGTAGTTTATCGTATGGGACTTTCAAATACTCGACGTGGTTCACGACAAATTGTTAATCATGGACACATCCTAGTTAATGGTAAAAAGGTTAATATTCCTTCATACCAAGTTAAAATTGGTGATGTTATTAGTGTAAAAGAAAATTCACAAAGTCATAAAGCAATTAAAGCTGCTTTAGAAACTACTTTAAATAGACCAGCATTCGTTACTTTTGATGATAAAAAAATGACTGGTTCATTTGTAAGACTTCCTGATCGAAGCGAATTAAACCAAGATGTTAATGAATCATTAATTGTTGAATATTATAATCGTTAAAAAAAACAGCTTAATTAGCTGCTTTTTTTTGGCATTAAAATCATTTCTGACATTTCCGTTGTATCAATTAAATTTATTAAATTATTTACTTTTTCATATTTAACCTTTTTTACTTCATCAATATAATTTAACGAAATATCACCATATTCAATTATATTAGCGATGATGGTATCAGATACTATTTCATTTTCTTCAAAATTTGTTATATAGGTTGCAATACTACTATTTATTTTTCGTGTCAAATCTTTTTTTGTTAATTCTAAATTATTCATTTTTTCTTTAATTAATGGAATAACTTGTTCGGGAAAATTACTCTCCGCGGAAACATAAATAATTACAAAATCTTTCATTACTGCCCGAGTTGCATTAATACTTGTCACTAAGTTATTTTCTACTAAATATTCCCGAAACGTACTTGTAGATCCAAAATTGCAACGCAATAACATATTTAACATGATTAATAATTCTTTTTTATTATAATTCTTAAACTTACTGCGTTTAATCTTAATTGCCATTCTAATTTTAGGTATCTCTACATTACCTTCGATAATTTCGGATTTTCTTACAATTGTTGCTGGTTCTTTTTTTGAATATGGCACGGCTTTTACGTATGGTTTAAATTCATAATCAGCAAGAAATTCATTTACAATCTTTTCCACTTCATATGGGTTACAGTTTCCACACATCACTAATTGCATATTACAAGGGTGGTAAAATGAATCATAAACTAATTGTAAATCTTCAGAATTAATATCTTTAATATCCGAAAATGTTCCTAGGGTTGTTTCTCTAATATTATCATAATGAAAAATATTACAAATAAAATGTTCATAAGCTTGGCGATATGGATCATTACTTGCTTTTCTTTTTTCTTCAGTAATTATCCCCCGCTCCTTTGCTACTAATTTTTGGGTAAAATAAGGCGTGAACATCATTTCTAAAAGAACATCTAAATTTTTCTTAATTTCATCTTTAATAAAAATATAATAGCATGTATTTAAAGTATCAGTATAAGCATTAGTAAAACTTCCTAATTGATTAAATAAATCCATTGCATTTCGTTTACTATTTATATTAAACATTACATGTTCTAAAAAATGAGCTATACCAGTTTTATCTTTTATTATTTTATTATTTATTATATATTGATAAGAAGTAGCGCCATAAAGTACATTCATGGCTGCATGAATATTATGACTTTTTAAATTTTGCCATATATAAACTTTTAATCCGCTGGAGTGTTGAAAAGTATATAAATTTTCACCAGTACCATTAATACTTATTTTATTCATTACTACTTTCCTCCTCAAAATATGTTAAAACTAAATCTAATTTCTTAGCATATTTAATAATATCTTCCCGAGTAACTTTTTTTAAAATACTTATCATTTCGTCGATAAAAGGTGAACCAAAAATAACATTGTATTCATATGCATCTAGTAATCCGGATGCGGCATCATAATTAAATTCATAAGAAAATATTATTTGTTTTCGAGCTGCTTCTAATTCTTCATCACTAAATTTTCCAGTACACATTTCTTTAAGTGATTTTTTTACTAATGATACAGCTAATTTATAATTTTCTTTGGCTATACCAGTACTAACTGCTAGTAATTTACCTAAATGAAATAAGCGAGAATTAACATTATAGCATAAAGAATTTTCTTCTCGTAAATGCTTAGATAATTTTGCTTCTAATGTAGCACCACCAAACATAGTATTAAACAATTTAGATACAGCTCTATACTCAAAAGTAGTTAAATCTTTTTGGCGATAAAACATTAATAAAATGGATTGAGTATTTTTACTTTTCTCTACTATTACTGCTTTTTTATTACGTGGTTTTATAGTAATAGGAAATGCTTTAGTGAAATCATTTAAATTCTTATGTTTAAAACACTTCTTAATTTCTTCATTTACAACGGATATATCATAATCCCCAATAACAAATATTTTACATGCTGCCTCATTGAAAAAATCTTCATAAAATTTTACCATATCTTCGTTTGTAATTGCCATTACTTCATCTTTTGTCCCATAAATTGATTTTGCTAAAAAAGAATCACTATCTATATGATTAAAAGCCTTTCTGAATGCTAATGCCTCAGGATTTTCTTTAATTCGTTCAATTTTATTTAGGATTCGGGTTTTATTGATTTGAAAACTAGTACTATCAAAACATCCATTAATAATATTTGGGTTATTAATCAGTTCAAACATAAATTGAATTACTTTTTTAATATTTGTAATATTTGAATATGCTTGATTAATTACGCTCGCACTGGCTTGTAACATAATATTAGTACCACAAAACCAAATATATATATCAATATTAGCATTAAACAATTCCTCGCATACTTGTGCAATAAGTCGTCTTTTAGGATATTTTTGGCTTGACTCCCGTAACAGACTAGATAACATATTAATTTTGGCTATTTTCTTTTCATCATACGGAATACTATAAACTATATCTATTGCACCATTTTTAAAGTTATCCGTTGTAATTGAATACAATTGATAACTCGTTTCATCTAAAACTTCTCGTTTCATTTATCCACCTCGTTATTATTATACCAACTTTTCAAAAAATAATAAAAAAAAGATTTCATTTGAAACCTTTTTTAACGATATGATACTATGCTTGTAACATCACTAGCGATTTTCTTAAGTTTTTTACTACCTTTATAGATATTTAAATCACAGCTTCCAGATTTACTACAATCCGTTGTTACATACATATAATCGTCATTTAAATAGTATGCAGCAGAAATATTTTCCATAACTACTTTAGTTTTACTTCCATTGAAGTAATTTAAATTACCTTCGCGGTCTTCATAATCTGTATAGAAATATATTTTCTTTTCGTCATTTGAAATAAAATAGCTTTTTGATGAAGAAACATCACTTGCAGCCTTTTCAGCTTTTCCATTTTTTACATATTTTAAATCAAATGATCCTGATTTACTACTGTAATCAACACCATATACAAAACCATCTTTAAATTCAGTTAAATACATACTTGATAAGTCAGAATCAATTTCTTCAGCATCAATCTTTTTACCTGTTTTACCATAATATAAAGTATAGTCACCATCATCTTCTAAAACATAGTATAATTGTTTTCCATCAACAATATATGCATTTGCATCGTCAACTTTTGAAGCTAACTCTACTTCATTTTTACCATTTTTAGAATAATATAAATCAGCTACTAATAAATCTTCAACATCATCTTCAAAATCATAATAATATTTATAATCAGATATTTTTAATTTATCACTTGTATTTAATGTCTTTTTAATATATACAATACCTTTAGTATCTACATCACCAGTAATTACTTCAGTAACGTCACTTGCGATTTTAGTAGATTTTCCATTTTTTGAATAATATACATCATAAGATTTAGTACTTAATTTTTCATCTTTAACATAATCTCTAATTTTGTCTCTTTGTTCAACATAATATTTATCATATTTTTCAGAATATGTCATTTCGTTATAGCCACTTCCGTTATAACGTTCCATGTAATCTTCGTCGTCATCCTTTAGATCATCATCTAATATTTTATTTAAATTAAATGATGCACCATCAGTTTTTTTAACATAAATGATTTTTGAATTATCTTCACTAGTTGCAACAATTTCGCTTGCGCCACTAACTACTTTTTTAGATTTTCCATTACTTAATTTATATAAATAAATATTATATTCTGAATCTTCATATTCCATGTATGTAGCTGTTTTTTCATCTTCACTTACAACAAAGCTATACACATCACTTGCAATTTTTTCTGCATCTTTTTTACCACTAGCTTTAATTACATATAAATTTCCATCTTTTTGGTAATAAATTTTTCCGTCGATAATATCATAGATTTTATCAACATCTTTAGCAATTTTTTCGCCATCTTTTTTGTAAGTATACATTTCACCTTCATCATTTAGATAAATAATATACTTATCATCATCGCTATACATTGCACTAACAACGTCGCTTGCAATTTTTTCCTTTTCACCGTTTTTACTAGTTACTTCATATAAATTATCTTCATTAATTAATAAAAATTTATCGGTTTTTTTATTCTTATATGATACATCAGTACCATAACTTTCATAATCACCATCGACTTTTTTTACTTTACCATTTTTGGTACCTACATATACTTCGTCATCATCATTAACATATACAACGGGATATTCTAATATATCTTTATTATTCCCAAATACATTAACTCCAACGATAATTAATAATAGTAGTAATAATGCACCTCCAGCAATAAATACTAAAGGAATTCCGGCAACTTTCTTATTTAAAATGCCACAATCACATTTTGCATTAACTTCAGGTTCACTAGATTCAACAATAACATTTTCATTAACTGCAAAATCAAGATTTTCTTTTTCACTTTTAACAGTGTTTTTTTTCTTTTTCTCTTCCATAATTTACTCCTTCATTTAATAAAATTATAATCTAATTGTTTTAATTAGTCAAATCATAATTACTATTTAATTCTATTATATTCATTTAAAAAAAATTCGTCGGTCATACCAGCAATATAATCTAAAACAATTCTTGCGGGTGATGTACTTTTTTGATAGTCATCAATCATATTATTTAAAAATACTTTATATATTGATGATTCTTTGTTATTTATTCTTAAATCGTTTAAATATGTATCAAACAAGCTATTAAACATCAATTCATATTGATTGATTTCATCTTTTGTATTAGCTCTTTTATAAATGTATTCATTATTAAATTCTTTTAAGGATTTTATAGCATTATAAATCGAATCAGACATTTTTATATATGGTTGATTATAACTATTTTCTACAATGTCATTTACAATTGTATTTACAATACTTTTGTTTGTACTTCCTAAAACACTAGTAATATTTTTGGGAATATCAGTTTCTTTAATAACCCCAAGGCGACATGCATCTTCAATATCTCGACCAATATATCCGACCACATCACTTATACGAACTACGCATCCTTCAAGGGTCATTGGCCGAAGTTGTTTAATAATTTTTTGATCTTTATAAGATCTTTCATATTCCGAAAAAAACTCTTCCTTACTTTTTTTGACAGGACATAATGTGTTAATTAAAAATTCTCCGTTATGACACATAATTGCATCTAAGACCTGCAAAGAAATATTTACACCTTGTCCATTGTTTTCTACATATAATAATGTTCTAATACTTTGAATATTATGATTAAAATATCCTTCATGATTATTTTCACTAATTCTAGATAAAATTCGTTCTCCAATATGGCCAAAAGGAACATGGCCTAAATCGTGTCCCAAGGCACCTGCTTCAATCAAATCTTCATTTAGAGATAATGCCCTTCCAATCGTTCGGGCTATTTTACTAACTAATTGAACATGGATCATTCGCTTACTTATATGATCATTATCCAGGTTAGAAAACACCTGAGTTTTATCAACATATCGAACGTAGGATAACGAATAAATAATTTTATCTACATCACGAAAAAATGGTAATCGGATGTCATCTTTTTCAGGTGAAAATTTAATTACTTCACTATTTTTCGTGGCATACTGTGATAATTGTTGATCTTTTTTTTCCATATTTTGAATTTTTATGTAATTCATTTAAGACACCTTCTTATATATTTGTTTGTGTTTTTTTTCATCAATTGCAATCAAATCTAAATAATCTTTAGTATTAACTGATAATGCTTTTTTAGTTAAACTTTTATTACATAAGCCGTTGATAAAACCATAAATAATTGAAAATAAGGGCACACCAATTAACATTCCAATAAAACCAAATAATCCTCCGAAAACTAGTATACTAAACAGTACCCAGAAACTTCTCAATCCAGTTTTATCACCCAATATTTTAGGGCCTAAAACATTTCCATCAAATTGCTGTAATACAAATATAAAAATTAAAAAAGTTATGCATTTTGAAGGACTAATAATTAATATAAACAAGGCGCTTGGAATCGCACCAATAAAGGGACCAAAATAAGGAATAATATTAGTTACGCCTACAATAATTGCTATTATTAATGGATATGGCATCCTAAATATTAACATAAAAGCATAACAAATAATTCCTATAATTAAGGAATCTAATACCTTTCCACCTAAAAAGCCATTAAAAACTTTGTCGGTGTAACGAATATTTATTAAAATTAAATTCACTTTATCAATTGGTAATATGCTATATAATATTTTTTTAGTTTGAGCAATAAATAATTCCTTGTTAAATAATAAATATAAAGAAATAATAAAACCTAAAATTAAATTCATTATTACCTTAATAAGAGTTAAAAAACCATTAGATATATTAGTAATTATTGATGTTCTCTCCGGCATAATTGTATCATTGATAAAAGATACCGTTGCTTCATAAATATAATCATAATTATCCATCACAACTTTTTGAATATTTGGTTTATCTACTAAATAATTTTCCAACCAATTTTTCAATGTTACAAAATAATCTGGAATATTTTTTGCAAATATATCAAAAGATTCTAATAACTGCGGTATTATAATCCAAATCATAAATACAATTATTAATATGAAAATTATTGCTGAAGAAGCAAGCGAAATAATTCGGATAAATCGAGGTCGATTACTAGGTTTTTTAATTATTTTTAACGCTAATTTATTAAATACCTTTTTTTCAAAAAATTTTAATAAAGGATTCATCAAATAAGCAAATATTAAACCATATAATATTGGCAAGAAAACTTTTGATATTTTTGCCAAGAAAGTTATAATTTCATTAAATCGATATAAGATAAAGAAAAGTAATAAACCCGCAACCATTACACAAAAAATTGTTAATGCCCAACAAAAATATTTATTTTGGAACTTTTTTTTCATCTAGTCATCTCATTTCATAGTGTTATAATAACCCAGTTTTTTAGAAAAGTCCATAAAATCAAAAATGCGTACACTATAGAATAGTGAAACGCATATATCATATTAAAAATTAAACATCACTATATTAGGGGCAAAAATTAACAATATACCCATTATTATTATTAATAAAGCCGCTATCAACTTGACATATTTAAATACTTTATTAGAAATACCTACTAATTTTAAAGATTTATAAGCAATAATAAAAACTATTACATCGTCAATCATATAAAATAATGTATATAAGAAAACATATATAGTTTTTTGTAAACTATTAACTTCATTAATCGCCAGTATTTCTGAAAAAATTGCTGGAAAACCTAATGAACAGGTTAATTCGACCAAATTCACACTAATGGCTAACGCACAAACGCATATAATTCCAATAATAAAACTTTTTGTCGAGATGATATTGTTAATACTTTTAAACACCTTATTACGTTTTTTATTATCGATAACATGGCACCCGTCATTATTAAAGGTTTTTATAACATCAAAAATATTATAAGAACCAGCAATAAACGCAATAAAACCAATGGCATATCTAATATATTTAATAGTAGAAATATTTAAAATAAGACTAATACCTAATATTGATAAAAAATACATTAACCAACTGGCTAACAAGAACGAAGAACCAATTAGTAACATTTTTTTTCGCTCTTTTATATTTATTAGCATTCCTAATATAAAAAGTAATACCCACATAGCACATGGGTTAAAACCATCAATTGTTCCTAAAATTATTGCTAATATTGGGATAGATATGTCTTTTGCACTTTTCTGTCCAATAAGTGGAATATCAAATTCTTTTACAAATTCCTCATTATTTTGAAAACTCTTAATTTGATTTTCAATATTGAGACGTACAGTATCATTGTAACCTATATAATAATTACTTCCGATTACTGTTAATGGAACATTATTAGTATCTATCTCGTAAAGATTTTTCATTTCCTCATAGTATTTATAATTTTCTGGATGATGATTCGTTTCATATTTATATACTACTAAAAAATCATATTTTGTTTTTAATTTTTCAATGAAAATTGATTCTTGATGACAATGAGGACAAGTATCACTATAAAAAAAATACAAGTTTAGTTTATTTTCCTTAATCAAATTATTATTATATCCAAATTTATCATCAGTCTTATTATAAGCACTTACATTTAATGGAAATAAAAAGACTAAAAAAATAAATAATATTAAAAATTTTATCTTTTTCAATTTAAAAACTCCTTAATTATACAATCTAATTCCTTTGCCGTTTTCTCACCTATTATACGATGTATTTCATTATCATTTTTAAATATCAAAAATACCGGTAAAATATTACCTATTTGATATTTTTCTATAACCTCGGAATCAAAATCATAGTCATAGTTTTCTATATTAATTTTATAATCTGTAGCTATTTGATCATATCTTTTATTCATAATTAAACAAGATGGACACCACATAGCACTTACTTTTACATATTTCATATTAAATTTCCCTTATAGCTTTTATTAAAATATCTATTTCCTCAATCGTAGTTTTTTTCGATAAACTTATTCTAATACTACTCTTGGCTAATTCTATATCATTAGTTAATTTTAAAATTGCCACACTATATGAATTGTTTGATGAGCAAGCAGTTTGAGTAGATACTATTATTCCTAAATTATCCAAATATTCTTGAATTTTTTTCGATTCATGATTACGTAAACTTATATTAATAATGTGTGGCAGACAATTTTCATTACTATTAATAACAATATTATCATTGTCTTTAATATTATTAATTAAATAATTTTTCAATTCATAAACATATTCATAATCATTTTTTATATTATTATATATTAATTTAAGAGCGTTAGATAAAGAACATATTAATTCTGTAGAAGGCGTACCACTACGATAAATTGTTGTACTTTTACCACCGTAAATAATTGGTTCTAATATAATGTTTTTCTTTTTTACCAATGCTCCAATACCTTTAATACCATAAATTTTATGAGCACTAAAACTAAACATGTCTATATCATTAAAATTAATATCTATTTTACCCATCATTTGTGTCATGTCAACAAATAGTTTACAATTATCATATTCTCTCAGTATTTTTGAAATATCACTTACTGGATTAACAATTCCTATTTCGCTATTAACAGCGGTTACAGCGACTAAAATAGTTTCTTTATTAATTAGACTTTTTAAATGTTGTATATCAATAGTACCATTATCTTGAGTTTTAACAAAATCGATAACAAACCCTTCATTTTGCAATTTATTTAAAGGACTTATTACGCTTGAATGTTCAAATTCGGTAGTTATAATGTGATTACCTTTCACTCTATTTTTTTTACAATAACCAAATAAAGCCAAATTATTTGCTTCTGAAGAACCACTAGTGTAAATAATCTCTGTTTCTGATGAATCAATTTTTAATGTTTCTAGTATGTTAACTGTAGCTTTTTTTATTGCTTGGTCGCACATTATTCCAAGAGAATGATGAGAATTTGGATTACCAATATATTTTTGAGTATCATTTACAAATGAATTTGCTACTCTTTCGTCTACTGGAGTTGAAGCGCTGTAATCAAAATATATCATTCTTAATCATCTCTTTTCAAACTATATTTATTTTAACAAATAATATATAAAATTACAATTTTTTTAGTATTGTATTATTTTAATTATTTATTTTTACAATATTGTCAATTTATAACATTTTTTTTGTATTGTTTTTTTTACCAAAAGACTAAAATGCTAGTTTGACAAGTAAAAAAACATATATTAATATCTGCCTTAAGGAGGAATCTATGCAAAACATTTTTATGATTGAAATCATAAATAAATTCAAATTAATCAAATCAAAAAAATATATCACTGCTATTAATCATAATAATAATGCTATTGGATTAACATTTGAAAAAATGATTGGTAAAAAAGAAGATAATTTTTCTGTGCCAGATTTTTACAATATAGAAATAAAATGTAAACGAGATACTAGTAACTATCCAATAACATTATTATCCGCAGAGCCAGACGGAGATATAATGTTGGAAAATGAGCGACTACGTCTAACGTATGGAATTCAAGACAAAGATTATCCAAATAAAATGATTTTTTCATTAAGGATAAATACTAATAATAAAAATCATTATAATCATCACTATTTTATATTACATTGTAGTGATCAAAAACAAAAAATATTTTTATATATATATAACTATAAGCATGAATTAATTGATACTAAAACTTCATGGAGTTATGATTATTTAAAAAAACGTTTATTTCAAAAAATGCCTAACTTAGTTTTAGTAAAAGCAAAAGTTAAAAAAAATATAGAATCAGAATTATTCTTCTTCTATCAATTAAAAACATTTGAGTTTGTTTCATTTAATAATTTTATTTCGCTAATCAAAAAAGGTAAAATAATAGTAGAATTTAATGTTCGAGTTCACAAGGGAAATTATCGAACAGGAGAAACAAAAAATTGTGGTACAAATTTTCGAATTTTAGAAGAAGATTTACCTTTTTTATTTGAAAAAAGTAATATTATTAAGTAATTTTTTTAACAAGGGGTCGCATAAAAAAACTCAACAAATAATGTTGAGTAATTTCGAATGGTCGGGAAGACAGGATTCGAACCTGCGACCCCTTGGTCCCAAACCAAGTGCACTACCAAGCTGTGCTACTTCC
>CAYPXM010000012.1:0-15824 GCA_964415015.1 uncultured Muribaculaceae bacterium
CACTTTTATTGCTTGGATTGATTACATTAAAGTAAGCATAGGTACTACCTAAAACAATAAGTAATGCTCCCAACACAAGTAGTAATACGGTTAAATATCTTTTCTTCATTTAAAGCCTCTATTCTATATAATTATTGATTGACATGATATACACCATTATCGTCAAAGTTCTCAGGGTATAAATAATTATTTTTACGATAAATATCATCTTGTCGAGCTTTTTCATCTTTTATTGCTTTAATAACGACTGGAACAAATATTCCTGCTAAAGTTAAAAATATTATTCCACCAATAATAGCAATAACGACTGGTATAGTATTTGATTTTTGTTTTATTACTTCATCTTTTAATTTAATATGGGTATTCTTTACTTGGAACCCATAGACTTTCATTGGTAACCATATTCCATATATACCTAAAGTAATAACTGATAATAACCACCAAAGTAGATAATTACCAAATAACTTAATCGCATTTCCAGTAAATATAACTCGTTTACGGTTAATAACCATATGTTTCACTAACCAGTTTTGACGGAAACACATAGCAAGGGGATATAAAAGTCCTAAAGATGGTAATGTAATTAAATAAGTTACTATATTTACTCCGATTAAGCCAAGTAAACCACCATCAAAATAACTTTCATTTTTAACAAAGCCTTCATCTTCAAAACATACATTAGAAGCAATCCATTTTTCTTTCTTTATTGGAATCCACCAAGCATATATTGAAAAAGTAATTATTGATAATAAGAACCATTTAAGTCTTTCAACAAATAAAGAAGCTCCTGTTCCAACAAATTTTAATCTTTTTCCATTATAAACAGTATGATTTATTTGATACTCAATAATCATTTTATCTGCCCATGGTTTTGCAATTGATAACGTTACACCCGTTATTAACAATGCCAATATCTTTAAACCTAAATATTCAAAAAAACCACCATCAAAATATGAATCAGTCCGCGTATTATTTACTACTGGTTTAACAGCTACTTCATCATATTCATAAACACTATTATCCATACTACACTCCTACTCTCATTATAATTATATCAAAAAGAAATAAAAATTAAAGTTTTTTTACTTAATTTTATATTGAAGTAACATTAATTTGTCACTATCACTAATTCGATAACTATCACGACATTTAGAAATGAATTTATTAATAACGAATTTATTTAAATGATGATGTGACAAATAAGATATTACTTTATCTCTTTGATAGATAAACATATCACATAATAACCAAGCAATAACCATGTTAACATAGTATTCATTTTCATTATTATACTCATCAATTATTTCTAATGTTTCATCAACATAATATCCTGTTCTTATTAAATTAAATAATAAACCTAACCCTAATCTTCTCACAAAAGGTTTATCACTATTACGATATTTATTTACTAAATTAAAATATAATGATTCTTTTTTCTTCATTTTAAACGGTAAGCAATCAACGCTTGACCAGTTATCTAAATAATTAGTATGAATATCTAAATAATGTTCCATTGAAGAGAAATCATTAATCATACATATAATATAACCCACTACTAAAGTAGCTTCATAGTATTTATATGGTAATTGTGCTAAAAAACTTTCATAATTACCTTTAAATATTTCCTTCGCTATTTTTTTACATTCACCATTTGGTATAGCTAGTACTGGCAATTTAGTGTTGATAATTCGAGTCGTTCTTGGTATTTTTTCTGGAAGAGTTAGTGATTCTAAATATTCATAATATATACCTATATCTTCCTTTGACCATTTATCTTTAATTAAATTCATATTATCACCTATCAAAAGTATATAAAAATAATTATTGAATTACAAATAAAAAAGCATTAATATGCTTTTTTGTGGTTAATAAAATCACTATATCGTTCTCGATCTAAGATGTATCTTACTCGATCATTTAAATCCACTGTATTTAAATATTCTTCTAAAAATAAGGCGTTCATATTTCGTAAATTTAATTCATATACAAATTTTTGAATATCCTCTTCAAATTCATCCATAAAATATGCTACTTCACCTTTTTTAGTTAAATCATATTTACCTACTGAAGTATTAGATAATACTACCATACCTTTTTGATATAACTCATTTATTATTGCTAATTCTTCTGCTCCGAAGGCATAATAATATTTTTTAAATCGTTCATCGGTTAACAATTTAATCTTTTTTAATACAAATAATTCACGATTTAATTCTCGAAAAAGTAGACGGACATTCTCTCCTTGTTCTAAATTCATCATGTCTTCTAAAGTCATTCTATCTACTACCTGTTTTAAATAAATAATACCATCAGATACTGTAATATATCTTTTAATAAAGCCTAGTTTAGAATCTTCATACATGTAAGATACTTTATCAATTAAAATAACCATGTCTAAAACATCAACTTGTTTCAAGTTAATTAATGCACCAATTAACAATTCATTAAATGTTATCTTATCTTTTTTCAAATATTACCATCCCTTAAATGGAAATTTATTATATCACTTATTCTATTCATTTTAAATAAAAAAATTCCCCAATGGGAAATTTTTATAAAACATCTACGCCTTTATTAAATAATTTTGCAGTAATACCATATACTATAACACAAAATATTGAGTATAAAATGGTAATATAAATAAATAAACGTAATATAATATCCGGAAAAACATGATTATCTTTAAATAAGAATAAAATTAAATCATGATCAAATATTCCTATTACCAAGACTATTCCTAAGATTAATACGCCAGCTATTTGATATATTAAATAACCAGATATAATACTTAATAAGATTTTTTTACTATTAGCCTTATGACCAATTACTATACCGCAGAATCCACTAATAATTAATAAAACAAACTCTAAAAAGAACATTACCAAAAATAATACTATATATGGAATAACATTAATATTGTATCCATTAGCAATATCTTTTACATAATTTACAATAGTAATCCATCGTTCTTTAGTATAATACATAATAAAGACAGCAATTAAAATTATCGCAAAAGCATAAAGCGTTATTAAAATAGCAGAAATAAATTTTGATAATAATAATTTATTTTTTGAAACTGGTAAAGCATGAGTTAAATACGATTCATCGCCATAAAAATTACTGGTAAATCGGACAAATAAACGAATAACAACATTTATTACCAAACTAGCCATCATACTAATCGCTACACCATTAATGATTTTCGTAATAATTGATAATAACATATTACTATCAAGACGAATTAGTAAGCGATAAGAAACCGCAAATATAAGTGTAAAAATAGCAAATATACAAACTATTTTATTTAAATAATACAAATCATATTTTAATAATTTCTTTAACATTTAAACATCTCCCTAAATATTTCATCAATTGACATCTTATTCTTAGTTCGTAAATCATCTGCTTCGCCAGTTAATACAATTTTTCCTTTATCAATAAATATTACTTCATCTAATACCCGTTCAATATCTTGAATTAAATGAGTCGAAATAATAACACTTGAACCTGCTTGAAAATTATTTAATATTGTATCTAAGATATAATCTCGAGTAGCCGGATCAACTCCACCAAGTGGCTCATCTAAGATATATAATTTAGCTTTTCTACTCATTACTAAAACTAAACTAACTTTTTCTTGCATTCCTTTACTCATTTTAGCAATTTTCATATTAATATCTAAATCTAAATCTTTTAATAATTTTTTAGCTTTAGCAGGATCAAAATCTGCATAAAATTCACTAAAGAATTTAACAGCTTGTTTCACACTCATTGTTTTGTCTAAAAAATTTCGTTCCGGTAAATAAGAAATACTATTCTTACTATCCACTCCTAAAGGTTTTCCACAAAATAATACTTTTCCACTAGTTGGAACTAACAAATCATTAATGATTTTTAATAGTGTTGATTTTCCTGTTCCATTTTTTCCTAGTAATCCGATAACCTTACCCTTTGGTATTTGTAAATCGATATTATCAAGTATTACATTATGACCATATTTTTTTTGTAAATTTTTAATTTCTATTAACATTATTACTCTCCTCTATATTTTTTTAAAAAATTCATTAATTCTGATTCATTAATTTCTAAGTCATTAGCTTTTTTAATAAATTCTTTCATTAATTTTTTTAAGTGTTCATTATGACTTTCATCAATAACTTTATTTTCCTTAGTAACAAATTTACCATTAGTTCTCTCGGTATAAATTAATTTTTGATTTTCCAATTCTTGTAGTGCTTTTTGAATAGTATTAGGATTAACCTGATAGATTTTTGATAAATCACGAACGGAAGGAATTCTTTCACCCGCTTTTAACTTTCCGGTAATAATATCTATTTCTAAAATATGCACTAATTGCAAGTAAATTGGAGAATCATTATTAAAGTGGTAAGCCATTAAATCACCTCACTGTGTCACTTAACTAACACAATAATACAACAAAGATTATTATATGTCAATAAAAAAATACTTATTTTATAAGTATTAATTTACTTTTATATCTCCACAGTCATTAACTAGGTTTAAAGTATATAAAGCTCTCCGATCATTCTTATTTATATCAATATCCCCTAAATCAGTTTCGGCTTCAATAAACATTCCACTGGCATTTTTAATTTCTATTTCCCCTAACTCGGCAGATATTTTACTATCTTTAGTTATAGTTAAATGATTAATTAATACATCACCAGAATCAGTAGAAATATATACATAATCAGTTATTCTATCTATTTCTACTTTACCTAAGTCCATATCTATCTTAACATTTTTTGCTTCTTCTAGTTTTACATCGCCACAATCACTTTTAATAAAAATATTACTTACATTAGTTTGTGCTTCAATATCTCCAAAATTTGATTCAAGTTCTAAATCATTAATATAATTAGGAGGTAAATAAATGAAAACATCATATGCTTTTACATTAAAAAATATTTTTTTATCTTTACTAGCACATTCAATAGAAAATAAGTCATCAGTATCAGTTAGATTACACTTTTTTCCATCGCTTAATACTTTAATAGTTACTTGATCATTTTTACTTTCTAATATTTTTATATTACCTGCATCATTACTGACATATATATCTTTATTGGTAATAGAAACTTCATGTAAAACATTTTTACTATGATTACTAAAAAAATCAAAATTAAAATGAAATTCATCTTTTTTCACAATTAAAATTATAAATAGCGTAGTTAAAGCAACAACTACAACTGATAAAAATACTATCAGTCCGATTATTAAACCTTTATTCTTCATCGCCTAAATCCTCTTTCTTTAATAAAAATATCAGTTTTATAATTTCACATATTAAACCATATACTACCCATATTATCCAAGTCAAATGCCATGCCATAGTTAAAAAACTAATTAATAAGTATATAATAGTAAAAATAGATGCTACAATAGCTTCAATCGTTTTATATTTTTTCTGAGCCGGTGTAATAACTACTGCTTTTTTATTCTTACTACTAACAACCCCATTATAAATTAATAATGAAGTTCCTAGTCCGCAAGCAATAAAAAATAATACCGTTCCTAATATTGGTTTAGCAAAAATAGTAGAACACAAAACAATTAACGCTATTGCAAGAAAGTAACAAAATACTCCACTTGCTATTAGTAAAGCACTTTTCTTTTTACTACCTTCCTCAGTGTTAAAATATTCTTTAACATTTGAACTTGTTCCCAACAATTCATCACAACTAACTTCATATAAATCACATAAAGGTTTTATTTTGTCAAAATCAGGAGTTGATTGATTTGTTTCCCATTTTGATATTGTTTGACGAGTTACATGAATTAATTCTGCTACTTCTTCTTGAGAAAATCCTTTTTTCTTTCTTAATTCAAACATTTTATCGCCTAAATTCATATATTTTTCCTTCTTTCATGACTTAATTATATAATATGTTAAGGTTGCGTGCTACCAATTATACTTTGAAATTTGTCAACTAGCCTTAACATTTATAGTAATTTTACCATAAATAACAAAAAAGTTTTAGATTTCTCTAAAACTTTATTAAACTATTGCTTTCTTTTCAGTTCACCTTCAGCCACAATAATTACTTCGGAAATATTTTCATTTTTTTCAACTTTTCTTGTTTTAAAACGCATCCCAATTTCACTTAGTTTTTTACCTCGGTCGCTTAAGGGATCGCACTTTGTTCTTTGAGTTTGTATCCAAATTCCCAAATTAATAGTGCCTTCTTTGTCATAATCATATCCATTATTGGTTTTAAATTTATCAGGTACTTCTAAGTCATGGTGTACTTCGTAATACTTTTTGGCATATTCATACATTTCTTCCCATAGTATCATATTATTTATTTTACCAAAACGCATCCCAATTTCACTTAGTTTTTTGCCTCGGTCACTTAAGGGATCACAATTTATTCTTTGAGTCCGAATCCAAGTTCCCAAATTGATTGTGCCTTCTTTGTCATAATCATAACCATTATTGGTTTTAAAATTAGTAGGTACTTCTAAGTCATGATGTACTTCATAATACTTTTTGGCATACTCATACATATCATCCCATGTCTTAGTTAATCTATTACTTACATACCGTAGCATTTCATATAAATCTTGATTTTCAATTTCTATATCAAAGATAGCATTTAGAATTTTTATATTTCTTTTATTTAATCCATTACTACTACATGATACTTCTTTTATGCGATCTTTTAAATTATTCTCTAGTTCTTTAATAAATTCATAATTATTAGTTAAGTCTAATATTATAGGCGCAATTAATTTTTCTATTAAATCACTTTTTTCTTCCTTGTCATTGAAGATAATATCTCTTTTCGAACATAGAAGACGTAATTCATCTAATTCATATTTTTCATACTTATTAAATGAATCTAAAGTATCACCTTTTACTGATAATGCTCGACCTAGTTGTTCAAAATACACAATATCAGATGCAGTCCCACGTCCCATTATTACACCATCAATATTTGGCGCATGGATTCCTTCATTATATTGATTAATTGCAAACATGACCCTTAATTTTCCTGATACATCATTATTTAAATTATCATAATCATTATAAAAATTATCTCGATTATTTTTACCTTCAATACCCATTTCACTGGTTGAAGTATAAAAATAAATATCTTCCTTTTTAACAAATTGACTAAAAATTTCCATTGCTTGCTTTTTAATTGTTTCAATATCATTGGTATTTTCTTCACTACATGGTGGACAAAAATAAATATACTTACCATTTGGTTTAATATTTTTTTTCATTAATTCAAAAATACTTGGAGCTTCGTGTATTCTCTTTTTTACACTTTCTAATACTGACATAAGAGTTTTATAAGTCTCTGATTCAGAATCAAGTCCATTTACTTTATCTTCTAATTCTTGTTCCACACTTATTAAATTAATATATGCACTTTTATATATTGGCTTTGGTATTATTCCATCAATCATAGCATCACATAAGTCATATCTACTAACAATGTTATTAGAAAATAATTCATTAGTATCGGGATTTGCCATATCTCTTTCATATGGTGTATTTCGATCCCTTACTGTATAAGCAGTCATCCCAAAAGTTAATATCTGAGGGTGAGTATTTATTAATTCATTTATTCTTGCTCCCCATACTGGAGCACCAATATGGTGAAATTCATCAAGTATCAAAAGATCACAATTAATGCTAGCTATTTCTTCTTTATTCAATGAAATAAAACTTTGATATGTTCTTAATTCTAAATTAGCAAAATCTTTTTCTAAATCAAGAAAAGGATTATCATTTATTATTTTTTTTATGTGTTCGATAATACCATTAGATGGTACAACAAATATAATGTGTTTATCCTTATTATCATATGCTAATTGAATAGCATTATATGATTTTCCCGTTCCAGTAAATGTACTATTCCAACAACATCTTTTCCCTTATCAAATGATTCTTTTATTATTTCATAACTGGTTACATTATGATCAAATAACCCTACTTTTTGGTATTTATTACTCATTAGCATCACCATCAAAAAGTTCTAAATCGATAAATTTTTTACCAGAAATATTTTGTTCTATGATTAAGACCATGGAATCTTTATAAATGTTTGCATTATTTTCGTCTTGTTCTAATTCTATCGTTTTTAATCCTTGTTCAGTCATTATTTTAAACCCAATAACAGTTCTATCCATTACATCAAGTAACTTATTATTTTTATATTGTTCTGGAATATATACTTCAATTACTTTTCCAATAGTTTTCATAATAATCATCTACTTTTCTACTTTTTTTACACTTACAATAATTTTAGCACTTTTTCTTTTATTTCTTCGTGAATTTCATTTCTTGATTTTAGTTCATTATTATTAGCACATTCAATTATTTCAAAATCACAATGCTTAGCAGTAATCAAACTAGTATCATAATTTTTCTTTAAAAATTCATTATTTTGTTCATGAATATCATTAATTATTCCTTCATTATTACTTCTCTCTTGTCGTAATTTTACTGATAAATCAAAAGGAACATGTAAAAAAATTACTATATCTGGTTTACCTATTAATAGCTTATTATATTCATAATCACTTTGATAATTAATATAATTTATTTTATCTAAAATATTATCAAACATCGAAGCTTGATAAATTAATGACGATGTTGTATATCGATCTAATAGTATTATCTTGCCACTTTCATACTGTTCTTTTAATATTGTATGATAAGTTATTGAACGATCATTTGCATAAAGACTTGAAATAAAATACGGTGATAATTCACTAATACTACCATATTCTCCCTTTAAATACTTTTCCACTGGTAAGCCTTGATAAGTATTATAACTCGGAAAATGATGACTATATATTTCATAATTATTTTGTTCTAAATAAGCTTTTAATAACTTAAGTTGAGTTGATTTACCAACTCCATCACAAGAACCTTCAATGACAATTATTTTACCTTTTGACATAAGTAATCCTCCAACTATAAAAATTATATCATAAAAAAACTCGATATTTTAATTCGAGTGATTAATTTGACAATTTTTACATATTCCTTCAATTTTTACCACATGATTAATAATAATATGATTATCATTTGTTAATTTTTTTTCGATTTCATGAATAGGACATATATCTAATTCTTCTTTTTGATGACATTTAATACAGGTAAAATAATCATGATGATTAGTATTTAATTGGTAAATTATTTTTTCTTGATAATTAGTCTCAGTAATTAATAGATTATGATTAAGAAAAGTATCAATTGTTCGATATATAGTTGTTTTGTCATACTTACTTAGAGATTTTATAATATTTGTTACGGTAGCATCTTCTTTTAATCCATTAATAATATTTAATATATCGATTCGGGCTTTAGTTACCTTTAGATTATTATTAGTAAGTAATTCTTTCATAATAATAATCCCACCATATCGATAACTATTCCAGAAATAACGCCAATTCCATAAACTAGAGATAATACTAATAAATTATTTTTAAATGGTTTATTATTAGTAAATAATACTAATAATGCAACACCACTACCAGTAAGTAATCCACCTACTAAAGACCCAAAAGTAATTGTATTATTAATATATAATTCAGTAATCATTACACTTGCCCCGCAATTAGGTATTAACCCAATAATTGAAGTAATAACTGAACCAAATATACTTTCTTTTAATAATATTTTTTCTAAATATTTAGCCCCGATGCTATCAAATAAAATATTTAATATAAAACTCATTGATAATATAAAGATAAAAATATTAATGGTATGATTAATTGCTCCTCGCACGATGCCATGTTTACATCCACAGTGTTCTTCAGTACATACATGATAATTTACTTTTTCTTGTTCCCTTTTTTTACGTAATATTAAATCAATAAGAAAACCCGCAGTAAAACCAATAACAAATTTTAATAATAAAACTAGTAAAATCGTTTTCATACTAGTATTAGTAGTTATCATAATTGGTAACATTTCATCACTGGTAGATAAATATATGGAAATAAGGGTTCCTAGTGAAACAATTCGAGAAATATACAAATTAGTAGCTATAACGGAAAATCCACATTGTGGAAATAAACCTAATAAACTACCTAAAAGGGGTCCGAATTTTCCTGATTTACTAATAATCATTTTACTTTTTTTACCATATTTATGTTCAATAAATTCAATAATTAAAAAAGCCACAAATAAAAATGGTAATAATTTTATTCCATCAAGTAATGTATCAATTAATATGTCTTTCATATATATTCCTCCAAATGCAAATAAGTTGCAAAAACATTATAACAATATCTATTTTATTATGTCAAATATAAAAGTATAAAAATATAAATAATAAACAAACTAATTACTAGGAAAGGAAAAAATGAATGGAAAAATTACCTAATATATTAACTGAGAAAGATATTTTGTATTTAACCGATATGTTTAACTGGAACAAAATAGCTTATGAAAAAATAGCTTATTATTTAGAAGAAGCAACTGATGAGGATATTATCAAAGCATTAACTAAAATAATGGATATACATTTAACAAATTGTAATTCTATTATTAATATTTTAAAGGAGGGCAAATAATGAACGATAACTTATTTATTGAAGATATTTTAACTACCGAAAAAAATATGACCATAAACATTGCTATATTCTTAAATGAAACCAGTAATGATAATTTATACAAAGAAGTATTTGAGATGTTTAAACAAATTAGTAAGTGTGCCAAAGGATTATTTACTATTTGTTATAACAAAAACATTTATCCGGTTAGTGCGGTTAGTGAAAGTAAAATAAATAGCGCAATTACAAAATTAGAAAAAGACTTAACAAACATGTGTTAAGTCTTTTATTATTTCAATTCATTCTCGTTTTGTCTTTGATTTTTAATTTGTTTTAATTCTGATTGAATAATGTATGCTTTAATTTGTTCCATCGACAACTGAACAATATGATCAGGAGTAATTCCATCACTCATATCCCGCTTTGAATATTCGATTGCTTTTTTCATATTAATTGCTTCTCCTAAAGATAAATTACGACCTGCAACTAAAGAAGCACTAGTAGTAGTTACCGAATTAACAATATAATCATAAATTTCTTTCTTCGCAAAATCACCATCACCTAAAATGGGAGAATTTAAATAATTTTCTAAATCACTATAACTATTTATTATTGCCATTAGTTACCTCCTATTTGTTAGTTATTAACAGATTTTTCAATTAAAGATATTACTTCATCAATCGAAATATTTAATGCAATCGCTAATTCATTGTATAATCTTTTTTCAGCCTTCTCTAAATAATTATTATCGCGTTCACCAGTTTTTTTACCATTATCAATGCGATTTTGATTTCGTAAATAAGTAGTTTTAATAATTTTTACCAAATCTAGTAAATCATCATTACTTAATAAATCTTTATAAATAGTTTCTAAATACTTATCATTTTCAGCTTCAATTAAAGGGATATTAGGTATCTGACTAATAATATCTAATGCTTGTTTTTTAGAAATAAGCGATCTAATTTTATCATTTTTAACCGGAATTTTAATTACCAAGCTATCATCATATATTGGTATTAAGGTATAATAATCCATTCCTCTAATAATTTTTTTATCAATGATTTTACATACATCACCATGATAAACTATATACTCACTATTTTTCATAAACAGCCTCCTATAAAAAAAGGTTACTAGGCAACAGGATTTACGCTGTAGCTAGCAACACGTTGTATAAACATTATAACATTTTTTTATCAATTTTTCTAGTAAAACGGGCTAATAATTATTAAACATAATATATGCAACATAAACGGGGCATAAATATTATTAGCATAATTTCTAGTAAAAGTTAAGAAAAAACCAAATACCATATTGATAAATAAATTGATAAATAAATAGTCTATTGAGTTTAAAGAAGTAATGTAGCATAAACTAAATAACATATAGATAATTATTGATGCAATATAGACCTTATTTTTACTAAGATTTTGTGATAATAAACTAAATAATAAACCACGAAAAATATATTCATCATATAAAGCTACTAATACAATATTAATAAACCGTAAATAGAAATGATTATTATAAAATAAAGTTATTAATAAAATAATTATTATTACTATACTATATATAAAATTACTTAATGATAAATAGCGAGGAAAAAAACGACTTTTTAAGTTACTAATTTTTAACCATATAACAATAATTAAAAGATAAATAGTCATGTATAATGCATTAATCATTAAAGCATTCGGATATATTGTATTAATTAATATTTTGCTAATAAAGGTTAATAACAATAAAACAACTAGATTTATAATTACTTTATTTTTTGACATTACATTATTAATCCACCATCTACACTGACTATTGTACCAGTTGTAAATAGTGATTCATCACTCGCTAGATGGAGGTAAATACCACATAAATCTTCTGGTTGTCCAACGCGTCTTAATGGTGCCATTTGTTTTAGTTGTTCTTTAAGTTCATTGGTTACATTATCTTTAACCATATCAGTTTCTATTACCCCAGGGGCTACAGCATTAACCCGAATTTTATATTGCCCAAATTCTTTAGCTAAACTTTCCGTTAGTCCATTTAAAGCATATTTACTTGAACTATAAGCTGCTTGGCAAATACCACCATATAAACCAACCATCGAACTAGTATTAATAATACTACCTCCAGTTTCTTTCATATACTTAAATACGCTCCGAGAAAAGCGAAATGGTCCCACAACATTGATATCCATTGTATTCATGAATTCTTCATCAGTAGTATCACTTGTAGGTTTTGCAAAGCATACCCCAGCATTATTAACTAAGATATCAATCCGGCCCCATTTTTCATAAACTTTTTCGACGCAATTATCAATATCTTTAATATTTCTAACATCTACTTTAAATGGTAATAACTGAGCACTTAAATTATCCTTTTTAATAATCGTAATTGCTTTTAAAGCTTCATTTAAACTAGTTCCACAAATAGCAACCTTACATCCTTCTTTAGCATAACTTTTTGCTACTGCTAAGCCAATTCCAGAAGTAGCTCCTGTAATAATTGCTACCCGATTTTTTAATCTCATATCTATCCCTCTTTACTATAAGTTATTATATCATTTTTTAAATCCAAAAAAAAGAACTTTTAAAAAGTTCCACTGACAATAATTTTTATATTTCGTTTTAAATAATCAAAGATATTAGCTTTTTTGATATCTTCTTTAGGACCAATAGGTACTTTTATGATATCATCCTTGGTTTTAAATTTTACATACCCTATTATATCACCTTTTTTTACTGGTAATTTATAATCATTATAAACAATCTCATAATCAGTATTTTTTATTTCTTCATTAATTTCAATTACATCAATTAAATCTTCATATGTATAAATATTATAAGATGTCTTAATACTTTTATTAAATTTTATTCGATCAACAATAGTATCTTTTTTTATAATCATATTACCTTTAAAATTATTAAATCCATAATTAAGTAACGTCGCTGTATCTTTACTTCTAATATCACTTGTTTCTTCTCCCATTACTACCGTTATATAACGCATATCATTACGTTTAGCTGTTGCTGTTAAACAGTATTTAGCTTCAGTTGTAAAGCCGGTTTTTAAACCATCTACTCCTTCATAAAAACGAACTAATTTATTCGTATTAACAAGCCAAGTTTTACTTCCATCTTCCCTAGTTAAATACTCTTCATAAATTTTTGTAAAAGTAAGTATATCTTCATGTTTTATCAATTCTCGAGCAATTAATGCCATATCATATGCACACGAATAATGGCCTTCCTCATCCAAACCGTGAGGGTTTTTAAAAACCGTGTTTACTAAATTTAATTCACTTGCTTTATCATTCATTTTTTTAACAAAGTTTTCCACACTACCATATGTCTTTTCCGCCAATGCTACGACAGCATCATTTCCGCTTGCTATAGCTACCCCTTTTAATAATTCTAACACTTTAATTTTACTTCCCGTACTTAGAAAAATTTGACTACCTCCCATACTAGCTGCCCGTTCACTAATAATAACTTCATCTTCATAATTTAGTTTATCATTATCAATCATTTCCATTATCAGTAACATACTCATTATTTTAGTCATACTAGCTGGTGCTAACTTTTCTTTACTATTGTTTTCATATAGTATTTTCCCTGTTTGATATTCCATTAAAATACTACTTTTAGCACTAGTCATATTTTCATCTTCAGCTTTACAAAAAAGTGGAATACTAATTATTAAAATTATTATTAAAATTATTTTTTTTATAATATCACTCCTTAACAAATATATATGTCTATTTCATTATTTTTTGCTAATTTTATTGTTTTTTTGGGGTTTTTATTATATGATTAAATCATAAAATAAAGAGAAGGAAGTGTGTTATGGATAACCAAGATGTAATTGTTACATCAAAAAAATGCAGTTTTCGATTCATATATGTAATTGCTAGTGTTGTTATTTTACTAGTTTTAGCAGCCATTAGTTATTATCTATATTTATCAAAACCAATTAATACCTACAAAAAACTAATTAATACTGCTTATGAAAAATTTGAAGAAGGATTAGAAAAGTATGATGATTTCAATATTTTTGAAAAATCATTAACTTATGATTATGACATTAGTATTGATTCAAATATTGATGAATTAAATGAATATTTAGATGAATCTTATCACATTAGTATGAATACAGATTTACAAGATAAATATTTAGATGCAAATGTTAAACTAGTAAATAAGAATAATGAAGCTGGCATCAAAGTTGCGTTAAATGATGATACTGTTTATTTACAAAGTAAAGAATTATATAAAGATATAATTAAAGCTAGTATTGGTGACGAATTTGATTGGGATTTACTTAATGATTTAAATTTAAGTAAAGACAATATTGAAATAGTTATTAAAACAATTAAAAATGAATTAATCAAATCATTAAATAAAGATTATTTTACTAAAGAAAAAGATAACATCACTATTAATGATAAAGAAGTAAAAGTAAATAAAATATCATATGAAATTGATGATGAAGTATATGCTGAGATGATGGATCAAATAACTGATAATTTAAAAGATAATGATGAATTCATTGATGCTTTAAAAGAATTAACTAGTGCTAGTAAGAATGATATTATTGATATATTAAATAGTATGACTGAAGACATTGAATTTGATGATAAATTAGAAATTAATGTTTATACAAAAGGGATTACTAAAAAAATTGTTCAAGTAGAATTTGAATTTGCTGATGCAAAATTAACATATAAGAATTACAAAGATGAAGATATTTTAATAAACATTAGTGAAAATGGTAAAGATTATTTTACTTTTACTGCAGTAAAAAATGGTAAAGGTTATGATGCTGAAATCACTTGTGAAGATTACGAAGTAAAAATGGATATTAAAGAATATAAAGAAGATTTCATTGATATGGAATTCAACGTATATTATAATGATGAAGAAGTAATAAGTGGTTCAATTAAAAATGATATTAGTAATAATAGTAGTAATGAACTTACTGGTGAATTAGAATTAAGTGTTGATATCGAAGGAAACGAAGTAAATGCTACAATAAAATATAGTGTTAATGTAGATGACTTTGATAAAATGACTACAAAAGCAACTGATTATGAAGCCTTAACAGATAGTGATGTTGAAGAAATTATTAATAACTATACTGAAATAAGTGATGACTTTAAATTTACTAAATTAATGAAGGATATATTTAAGGCCGATGTTATTAACAATACTCAAGTAATTGATAATTCTGAACAAGTTACATTTAATTAATTAAAAAAAGACTGGATATCCAGTCTTTTATTATGCTTT
>CAYPXM010000013.1:0-15340 GCA_964415015.1 uncultured Muribaculaceae bacterium
TAGAAGCTGATAAACCATGGAGTATGGAAGGCGTTCAAGGCGCTAAAAAATTCATTGAACGTGTATATCGCCTTTATACTGAAATACCTTTTATAAATGAAGATAGTAACTTAGAAACAATTTATCACCAAACGGTAAAAAAAGTAACTAATGATTACGAAACACTGAATTTTAATACCGCTATTAGTCAGATGATGATATTTGTAAACGCGGTATATAAAGAAGGCGGCATGCCGAAGGGCTATGCCGAAGGATTTATTAAATTATTGAATCCAATTATTCCGTTTGTAACGGAAGAAATATGGAGTATTATGGGTCATAATGAGACAATTGCATATGAACCTTGGCCAAATTATGATGAAGCTAAAACGAAAAATAGTACTAAAGTAATCGGAGTATCAGTTAATGGAAAAGTAAGAGGGGAAATAACTATTACTGGTAATGAAGATGTAAATACCTTAAAAGAGATGGCTTATCAATTAGATAATGTCAAAAAATATACTGAGGGAAAGGTTATTGTTAAAGAAATAATTATTCCTGGTAAGATTGTTAATATTGTCGTTAAATAGACAAAATAAGACACTTTCAAACGATATAATAAGTTTGAGGTGTTTTTTTATGAAAGTAAAAATATTTGATGAATCAGATGAAATTGATTTACAAAAAGCAATAAATGAGTTTCTAAAAACTTTAACTAGTGATATAATAGATATCAAGTATCAAGTGTCTATATCGGTATTTTCGGAAGAACAAATATATTGTTTTTCGGCAATGGTGATATATGTTGAAGATTGAGTGGTTTAAGATGAAGAAAAGTAGTTTTATTGAAGGAACTATTATTGCAACTCTAGCAATAGTATTTACTAAAATATTAGGAATGCTTTATGTCATTCCGTTTTATGCTACCGTAGGAATTCAAGGTAGTGCTTTATATGCTTATGCTTATAATATATATATTATTTTTTTAGATATTTCTACAGCCGGTATTCCTACTGCGATGTCTAAAATAATTAATGAATATAATACTTTAGGCCAAATGGATGCTAAAACAAGAGCTTATTTATTAGGTAAAAGGATAATCTTTTTTATCTCTTTAGCGGCGTTTATTGTTTTATTTATTTTTGCTAATCAAATAGGTAGTTTATTATTAGGCGATTTAGATGGTGGTAACACGATAAAAGATGTTGCTTTTGCAATTCGTAGTGTTTCTTTTGCTCTGTTAATTATTCCTTTTTTAAGTGTTGCTAAAGGTTATTTACAAGGACATAAGATTATCAATGTATCATCTGTCAGTCAAGTAATCGAACAAATAATTAGAATAGTTTTTATTATTGTAGGTAGTTATTTAGCTTATAAAGTATTTAGTTTATCCCTTCGTTTAACTATTGGAATAGCCGTTTTTGGAGCCTTTGCGGGTGGCTTTGTGGCATATTTATATGTTAAAAATAAAATTAATAAAAATAAAGCCGCATTAGCATTAATCGGTGTGCAAAAAAAAGACCAAGTAAGTAATAAACAAATCGTAAAAAAAATCTTTAATTATGCGATTCCTTTTATTATTATTAGTGCTGCTATGAGTATTTATAATTTTGTAAATATGATTTTCATTTCTAGAACAATGAACTATTTAAATTATGATGCCATTGATGTTGAGTTTATTACGACATCAATAACAACATGGGGTCCTAAAATAAGTATGATTGTTACATCCCTTGCAATGGGTATGACTACTAGTTTAATTCCCAATATTGTAGAAGCCTTTACGTTAAAAAAATGGGATTTAGTTAATAGTCGTTTAAATAAAGCCTTACAAATTATTATGTTTATATCAATTCCAGCGGCTTTAGGTATAGCTCTTTTATCAAAACCTGTTTGGACCGTTTTTTATGGCTATAATTATACTGGAGTATTAATTCTTAGTGTGGTTATCATTGTTACTATTTTTCAAAATATTGCCATGATTACTTCTTCTACTTTACAAAGTCTTAATAAATTTAAATTTGTATATATTGCTACTATTTCTGGTTTATTAGTAAATGCCATTTGTGATGTACCTTTAATGCTTTTATGTCATAAAATAAATATTCCTGCTTATTTTGGGGCAATGATATCATCTTTAATTGGTTATTCATTAACCTTTATGATTGCGTTAATTGTCCTAAAAAAACAACATCAATTTAAATATCATACAGTTATTAATACGTTAATTAAATTATTAGTGCCTTTACTAGTAATGAGTTTATTAGTAATTGGATTTAGATATTTTATTCCATATCCTAATCGTAAAATATACTTAGTATTATACATTGGATTAGCTAGTATTATTGGTGGTAGTGCATATCTTTTTATTACTTATAAAATGAAAATTATTACTGAATTATTTGGTGAAGCTTATTTAAAAAAAGTAATCAAAAAACTTACCTTTGGTAAGTTTGGCAATTAAATCATATACATGGCATTATTAGTATCATCAGTAGTACTAAATAAAGTAGATGATTCTAACTTATTTAATCGTTCATTTAAACGATTTAACTGTCGTTCAATTTTTGCTAGTCGGTTATCAAATTCCTCAAAATAGCCATTATTATTACTAGGATAAGGCATCATATTTTGATTAGGTGGATACATGTTTGGCGCCGGATTAATATAGCCGACCGCAGCGGAATTAGTATTTTGGAAAAAGGCAGAACGTTCTTTTTTCATATTTCCTCCTTACCATAGTTTATGTTACAAAAAGAAAGAAGTGAATAGTAATGCGTTTACGTAATTTAAAAAATCGTGAAGAAATAATATCTAATTGTCCTTTTTTAATTCGTGATTGTAAGAATATTAATATAAAAAAATTATTTAATAATGATCATCCACTACATATCGAAATCGGTTGTGGTAAAGGAAAATTCATATATCAAATGGCTTTAAATAATCCTGATATTAATTTCATTGGGATTGAAAAATATGATAATGTCTTAGCTAGAGCCATTAATAAAATGCCAGAACAATTACCAAATTTATTTTTATTAAATATTGATGCTTACACAATTGATGAAGTATTTTCTAAAAATGTTGATACAATATATTTAAATTTTTCAGATCCTTGGCCTAAAGTGCGTCATCAAGATCGTCGTTTAACTAGTCCCATCTTTTTAAAAAAGTATGATAATCTTTTTAAAAATGATCAAGTAATTATTGTTAAAACTGATAACATTAATCTTTTTGCTTATTCAATAAGTAGTCTTAGTGTTTTTGGATATACAATTAATCGGGTTAGTCTAGATTTACATAATGAAGTGGATATTGAAAACGTTATGACTGAATATGAAGAAAAATTTAGTAATATGGGTGTAAAAATAAATTATTTATATGCAAAAAAGTAAATAATTGGTATAATTGTAATGAAAGTAGGTCGGTTATGAAATATTTTAAATATGCTTTTTTAGTCCTCATAATTATTTTTGTAACTGGTTGTTCAAATATAAAACAAGAATCACTTACAAATATATTAAAAGAAACTAATATATCAACTAATTTAAGTAATACATATCGGGTTGGTTATAAATACTATTTACCAAGCGGATTAAAAGTATATAAAAGTCATGACTATAATGAATTATTAAGAGATGACCGTTATAATTATTATTTATATGTAGATGTAGTAAGTTATTATAATCGGGTAGCAGTAAACTACCAATTAAATCGCAATGTATATTATAGTGAAGTCCTAGAAAATGGTTATTTAGAAATAACTATGTTAAATGATGATAAATATCTCATTGAAATTATGGATAATTATGCTAAAATAGAAGTAATAGTAGATAAACATGATATTAATAGAAGTGTTACTTATGCTGCTATTGTACTATCAAGTATTGAGTATAAGTATGATGTTTTAGATAATATGATGCGAGAGAATTTATTAAATTCTAGTGAAATAGAATTTGATATATTTAAAACTATTAATACAGAGAGTAATTTCTCCATATATGAAGCTGAATATGGTCAGTATGATGAAACTGAAATTAAAGATACGGATTTAATAGAATAGGACGGATAGTTATGAAATTATTAGATAAAATTAAAGATATCTTATTTGATGAAGAAGAAGAAGTAGAAATACCAGTAGCACCAAAAATTACGGAAACTAAAGAAGTGACGGAAAATAAGAAAAATATTCCGACTGAAAAGATTGTTAATGAACCGAAAAAAGAAGTTGAAAACGAACGGGAATTATTTCGTAGTGAAAATACTTTTAAATTTCCTCTTTTTGATGAAGAAGAATTTGAAAGTACTAGACCAAGAAAAGTAACCCCTAAAGTAGAAGAAAATAATTACTATAAAAGGGAAGAAGTAAAACCATTAAAAGATTATAAAGCAGCCTTAGAAAAAACACCAGAAGTACGCAAAATGTTTAAACCTAGTCCGATTATTTCACCAGTGTATGGTATTTTAGATAAAAATTATAAACCAGAAGATCAAATTATTGTAAGTCAAGTTCCAGCCCGTGAAAAAAGTAATTTAAATGTTGATGATGTACGAAAGAAAGCTTTTGGTTCTTTAGATGAAGATTTAGAAAAAACTTTAAATAAATCTTATGAAGAATTCTATCAAGCTCCTAAATTAGTTGATGAAATTATTGATGAACAATTAGCGGATACTAAAGAATTTAAAACGGTTGATATAAAAGAAACTTTGTCTGATATAAAAGAAAATTTAAATGATATAAGTGAATCGATAAATCATTTAGAAACTAAGGTAGAAAAAAAGGATGATCTTGATCAACCACGTAAGGCTATTGATTTATTAAATGAGATTGAGAATGAACTAAATGATATTACCAGTAGTAAAGCTGATGATTTTGTGGATAATGACGAAGTCATTGAAGATTTTATTGACCCAGTAATTAGTGAAGATGAACCAGAAATTGAAGTAACAGAATTTAGTGTATCTGAAAATGAAAGTACTAGTTCTGATGAATTATTTAATTTAATTGATGCGATGTATGATGCTAATGATAAGGAAAGTGACGAATAATGATCTTTTTAGAAACTGTTTTACCGATAATAATTTATTTTTTACTCATAATTATTTTGATTGTTGGTATAATATTAGGGATAAAAGCAATTATTACCATAAACAAAGTAGAAAAAGTAGTGGATGATGTTAACGATAAAATTCAAAGCCTAAATGGATTTTTTTCGGTTATTGATTTTACCACTGATAAAATTGTCGCTCTAAGTGACCGCTTTGTTGAAGGAACAATTAATTTATTTGGAAAATTATTTTCTCGTAGTAAAAAGAAAAGAAACGAGGATGATGACGATGAGTAAAAAACATGGGTTTAAAACGTTTTTATTTGGAGCTTTTGTTGGAGCTGGAATAGCTTTGTTACTAGCACCACAAAGTGGTAAAGAGACAAGAAAAATGTTAAAAATCAAAATGGATAATTTAAAAAAGAAATTAAGTGAAATTGAACCGGAAGATGTCAAAGAAAAAGCTGTAAAAATAATTAATGATATTAAAGATGGTTTAAGTGAATTAGATCAAGAAAAGGCAATCGAATTAATTAAAGAAAAAAGTATATGGATTGCAGCAAAAGCTGATGATTTAGTACATTTAGCAGTTGAAAAGGGAACACCAGTATTTGAAAGTGCAGCCCGAGATATTAAACGCAAAACAAGTATTGTATTAAAAGATTTAGCTAATAAAATTGATGAATCGGAAGATACAAAAAAGGCACCGAAAAAGAAAGCAAAAACGAATGCTAACAAGCGCTAAGTTTACCATGATTGATGAACCATTTACTTGTGAAGTGTGTAATTATTTGGTTAAACCTTTAGAATACACGGCCCGAGATCATTGTCCTAAGTGTTTATGTAGTAAACATGTGGATATCTTCCCCGGCGATCGTTTATGTGATTGTCATGGTATATTAAGACCAATTGGAATTGAAAAAGGCAAAAAAGATACATATAAAATAGTTTATCAATGTGATAAATGTAAAATGATTCATCGTAATAAAAGTGCCATCGATGATGATTTTGAAAAGATATTAGAAGTAATGCAAAATATTGCTTGATATCAAATAAAACGTATGATATAGTTTACTTAATTAACGAAGAACAATAATAGTAGTTTATGGTATTTATATAGCGAGTTTATGGATGATGGAAATAAACAAATGTCATAAATGAATTTACATATTGGGAGTTAAATCGTGTTATCGCGTTAAGATTTAAAGTGCATGATTAGTCATGAATTAAGGTGGTACCGCGGATTTAAATTCGTCCTTAGTTTATGGCTTTTTATTATGGAAAAGAGGAGTATTTTATGAACTTATATGAAGATTTAATGTGGCGTGGGCTAATTAAAGACGTAGCAGGAGAGAATATTAAAGACATTTTAAATGGCAGCCCCTTTAGTTTTTACTGGGGTACTGATCCTACTGCGGAAAGTCTCCATATTGGACATTATAGTAGCTTAGTAACTGCTAAAAGATTATATATGGCTGGACATCATCCAATATTATTAATTGGTGGAGCGACTGGCTTAATTGGTGATCCAAGACCTACTGCAGAACGAGAAATAATATCTTATGAGACGGTAAATAAAAATATTGCTGGGATCAGTGCTCAAGTCAGTAATTTATTTAATAATGAAGCAACAATAGTAAATAATTATGATTGGTTAAAAGAATTTGATTTAATAACTTTTTTACGTGAAGTTGGTAAGTATATAAATATTAACTATATGTTAGATAAAGATATTATTAGAAGAAGATTAGAAACAGGAATTACATTTGCTGAGTTTACTTATACATTAATGCAAGGCTATGACTTTCTTCATCTATATGAAACTAAAAATTGTATTATGCAAGTTGAAGGTAGTGACCAATGGGGAAATATTACCACCGGAATTGATTTAATTAATAAAAAATTAGGTAAGACAGCATATGCCTTTACAATGCCATTAATTCTTGATAATAACGGTAATAAATTTGGTAAAAGTGAAGGTAATGCTTTATTCTTAGATAAGAATATTACATCTAGTTATAAATTATATCAATATTTAATAAATACTGATGATAGTAAAGTATTAGAGTATTTAAAAGTATTTACTTTCTTATCTAAAGATGAAATCGAAGAAGTAATGAGTATACATTCTACTGCTCCCGAAAAAAGAATTGCTCAACTTACTTTGGCAAAATGTATGATAAGTGATATTCATGGCGAAGAAGAATTTGAAAAAGCCAAAAGAATAAGCCAATCTTTATTTAGTGAAGATATTACTAATTTAAAAAAAGAAGAAATCATTTCTTCATTTAATGGAGTTCCTAAAGTTAATGTCTTAATTAATGCTAATATTATTGATTTTTTAGTAGATGAGAAAATATGTACTAGTAAGAGAGAAGCGAAAGAATTAGTAAATGGCAATGCAATAAGTATTAATAATAAAAAGATTACGGATGAAAATTATCATCTTTCAGAAAATGATTTAATTGATAATGCTATTTTGGTTATAAAAAAAGGCAAAAAAAATTACTATTTAGGTATAACTAAATAGTTTTTTTTAACTGTGCAATAAATCATTCTTTTCATAATGTACTATTATGAAAGGAGAATAATGATGTATTATCAAAATAATGATCGTTACTTTGTTGTACCTTTTTTAGTTGGTGCTGTTGCGGGTGGAGCTGCTGTAGGTTTAACCAGACCACGCCCGATTGTCAATGCTTATCCTAATTATCAACCTTATCCTAATTATCAAGCTTATCCCGGCTACTCTTACGGTTATAATTATTATTATCGACCATATTAAAATTTATTAATAGGCCAAATAACATGAATAAAATAATAATGTTAGTACCACCATATGATAAAAAAGGGAGAGGAATACCCATAATAGGTAATAAATTAAGATTCATCCCAATATTATAAATAATTTGAAAACTAATTATAAAAAATAATGGAATAGCAAGGGGATTAGCTTTATTTTTAGTTTGTTTTAACATATAGTAAATAATAATAAAATATAACAATATTACTAGAAAACCAATTAAATACCCAAAATTACCAATTGTAAAACTAAAAATAAAATCCGTTGGTGCTTCTGGAATATAAAGACTTATATCTCGTAAGTGGGGTTTAAAGAAACGACTTGAACCAATTACTACTAAGGCATTTTCTATTTGGTATCCACTTTTAAAATAAATTAATCGATCAAGACGATAATAGATTGATGAACCAAGAATATTAGCTAATAAATCGGAAGCAAAGAAGAATAAATAACCAAAGAGTAAGATTAATAATCCAATTAATATAGTAATAATTATTTTATACCATTTATTAATCTTTTTAAAATATATATAACAAGCCCCAATGATAAGATAAAAAATAATTGCTCCCGTATCAGGTTCTAAGAAAACTAATACAATTGGTAAAAAAGTAATAATAAATACTTTTAGAAGATAAAGATAATCTTTATCTTTTTTTAACTGGGATAAATATAGAATTAAACTTATTTTCATTAATTCGCTGGGTTGAAGTGAAAAAAAACTAAATTTAAACCATGCTTTAGAACCATTAATACTAGTACCAAGGAAGAGAACTAAGATCAATAATAAAACATTAAAATAATATAAATATGGACTTATTTTACGTATCCATTTTTGAGGAATAAAAACAATTACAAATAAAGTGATTATTCCGCCAATAAACCATAATAATTGTTTATTAAAATGATTTAAATAGATATCATTAATTAATGCCGCATTAATCATATTAAATAAACTAATAATTATTAGAATAATTAAAGGAATAAATAAAAGTAAATTATCATATTTTAATATTTTTTTCATATTTATATTATGGTTAATATTAACAAATTTATTTCCATAATCATAAAATATGATAAAAGGAGTGTTTGATTATGAATCATAACTTACCAAAAGTTTTTACTTTAAATAATAATACTAACTTGGAGGATAATAATGTAAAAAAAACAGTATGTAATCGTTGTTACGAAGTAGAAAATAAAAAAAATATTAATCAAATAATTAATGATATTTTTAATTCAAATAGTTTTGTTTATAAAAAAGTTGCTCGAGTAGATACTATTCATGGAAGTAATATGGTAACTATTGTTGGTAAATCCGGTAATTATTTAGTTACTTTAGAACAAGGAAACATCTTAATTAATGACATTACAAATATAAGCATATAAAAAGCCTTTAATTAAAGGCTATATGATTTCATCAATATATTTTTTTAAGGTTTTGGCATTTTTTCCAAAGATTATTTTTAATTGATTATCAATTTCCACGATTCCCTTAGCACCAAGTCGTTGAATGGCATCTTTATCGACTAAAGAAATATCTTTTAACATGACTTTAAATCGAGATAAATTACATTCGGCATTAATTATATTGTCTTTGCCACCTAGATATTGGATTAATTTATTTGCTTCTATATTAAAATCTCTTTTGGTTACCCGAATTACAACTAACGAGATAATTATTAATATTGCAATAATTACTCCATATTGAATAAATGTTTCTAACATATTTTATCACCATATTCATTATATTATATTATTGATTTAAAATCTAGTTTTATTATAATATAATTGTAGTTCTCTTTTTTTAACTTGGGGATATTCTTTTTTAGGAATAACATGTGTATTTTGAAATTCTATCCATAGTTTTTGTAATTCTAAATCATTAATTGAACGGTTATTAATCATATCACATAAAACTTTTTCGTTTAACACATATAAATCATCATAAGTAATATATTTTTGACTAATTAAATATGATGTTATATTAGCAAGTAAATTCATTAAATATACATCATACTTACTATGAGTAGCAACATTCAATGCTTGATTTAAACGGTCTATATGAAATATCATTTTTAGGGAATGAAACGATAATTCTTCTTCTCCACATTCATTAGTAATAACACATAAATCATTAAAGATATGTTTAGCTAAAGTAATATCAATATTTTTTAACCAAGTAAGGGAAGGAGTAACAATCCCATCGATCCGATCAACACATAGTTTTGGTCGTTTATTATCAACCACACTATTTTTTAAGTTATTCATAATATCATCAATATTTATATTATCTTCATTAAGAAAACTATTTAAAAGACGATCATTTTTAATTATTTCTAAGGTTTTTGCTTCAGTTGTTTCTTGTTTTTTATAATCTTTATTCATATAATCAATAACATGTGAAAAACAAGGGGTACTAATATCATGTAGTAAAGCCGTGATAGTCTTCGTTTTATCATTAGTTAAATAATAAGTAAGTAAAGCACAAGTTAATGAGTGGTCATAACGTGAAACAAAATACTTAAACTGATAATAGTAAGAACTGGCATAATCCATACCACAGTAATAGCTTATGTATTTTAATCGTTTAATTGAGGTTACAATTAAATACTTTTTTAAAAAATCAGGAAAAGGAAAAAGACTCCATAATTCTTTTATTTCTTCATTTGTTTCGTAGCTAGTTATAGTCATTATATCCACCTCGAGACTATATTATATATTAATTATTATAATCATGCAAATAAATAATTGAAGGTAATAATTATATATGCTATATTTTAAATAGATAATAATGAAGAAAGAGTTGAAAAAATGAGAAAACAAAAGATAATTATTAATACGATTATTATATTAATTTTACTAGCTGGTACAATTACAATATATAGTATTTGTAAAAAGGATAAAGCGGAAGATAAAAAAGTTATTAAGATTTATGAACCCGAACCATGCTTAGTAGAGGGTGATTCATGTATTACTAATACATATGAGGGAAGAGAAAAACAGTCACGAACTGAACAAAATTATATCTGTGATTATACCTGTGATAATAATGATTGTGATGTCTTAAAATCATATGTATCAGGTGATTATTTAATTATCTATGATGGTGGGGTTATTGTTTATAATTATGTAACAAAAGAAAAATATGAAACTAAATTAGAAGATGAAAAATTAGATGAATCTATTGATAGTTATTCTATTTCAATTATCGATGTATCAAATAAAGATTTTATTATCGAATTAAGACGTAATAGTGATAACACTTTATATGGTTATTATGTAACCAAAAATCATAAAATTATTTTAAAAGATTTAGATTCTAAATACACCAATTTATATTATTTAAAAGATTCTTTTTTAGCCCTTTATGATAATGAAAAAGCTGATATTATTGATTTTGATGGAAAAGTTGTTAAAACAATTAATGCCGCTTCAACTGTATACGGAGAAGCAACTGATAAGTGTTATGTTATTAATGATTATTCCGCTGGTTATGTAAAAATATTAGATAATAAGACATTTAAAGAAATTAAAAAATTTAATAATTCTAGTTATTTTAAAATAATTGATGACTTAATATTTATTACTGGTAAAGATTTCATTGCTTTAGACAGTAATTTTAAAGTTATAAAAGAATTAAAAAATATCACTACAATCGAAAAGGTAATAAATAATAATGAAATATATTATACAACTTCTAACTATGATATTGGTGGTGATATCAATTCTTATAATATGATTCTTGATAAAGATTTTAATATAATAATTGATGAAACTAAAATTGATGCAAAGTTAGATCGTAATTTGTTTAATCATTTCTATGCTTATTTTAATGATAATTCTACAATTACTGTATGGGTAGATAATTTATTTATTTATGATATGACTGGTAAATTAATTAAAACAATTAAAGATGATAATATCTATGGAGTTACTAACAATTATTACTTTGTAAATGAAGATGGTACGTTGGCTTTATATGATTTAATGGGTAAAAAAGTTAGTGAATTATTTGCTATCGATAATGCAAAAATATATGAAATACAATTTAATTATCAAAAAGACATGATGTACATAACAATAGAAGGAAATTCATCTATTAAAACATATAAATACGACATAAATAATAAAACAACCAAATTAATGCTTGAAAATTAAACCCTTTTTTATACACAATATTTAATCTCTTTCATAAAATACTAATGAGAATACATGAAAGGGTGAATTAAATGAATAATAATAATAATTCCAATCGTCAAAGCTGTGCTGCGGAAATTTTAAAAGTCATATGTTTGCTACAACAAAATGCTTGTGGTGAAACGTGCCTAGATTCTTGTGATCGACCAATGCTTGGTGGTGGCGGCAATTGTTTAATGTGTAATACAAGACCAGTAATGCTTTATACTTGTTGCGGTAATGGTGTTCCTTGGAGTATGCCAACAAGTAAAGATGTAACCGCCGCTTGTAGTCAATCAATAGTAGGTTGTTCAAGCGTATTTAGAGTAGAAAAAATTGATGGTAACTGCTGTACATTTAGAGTATTAACTGATAATCCTGATACTACTAGTTTAAATCCATATATTGCTACTAATGTTCTTTTTACAATGGATTTAGATTGCCTATGTGTCGTTAGATGTTTAACAGATACTTACGTTGATTGCGTTTAATAAATAACACTTAGGTGTTATTTTTTATTTATTTTAAATTCTTGACTCAATAATATAGTGATAGCGTAAACTTATAAAGGGTAAACCTAATAAAATAATCGAATATTGAAGAAATTGTGATATAATTATATTAGAAAAGAGGTTGCTTATGAATGAAGTTATGGAATCAAATAATAATGAACATGTAGTTGAAAAAAAGAAAAATAAACGATTACCAATAATTTTAATTATAATATTATTGATATTAGTTATTGGTGGGGGAGTATATTATTGTTTCTTTATAAAGAACAATGAAAAATCAGATAAGAAAAAGTTAGCTGATGGATATTTATGCAAAAAGGATGATTGTCAAATTATAAGTAATTCTAATCATAATTATATATTATATGATGATGGATTTGTTCTATATAATAAAGACTTTGGAAGTTTAGATATAACACTACATTTTGATGATAATGAAGAAATTGGTAAGGATGAAATAATTAATAATAATGCTGAAGATGACGGAATGCCGAGAATAATTATTGATGAAACCGAAAACCTTTATATACTTGGTTCAATTGAAATAGAAGCGAAAACATTGATAATTGATAAAAAAGCAAAAAAAGTAATAAATGAAATTGACGGTTTGTTGTGTATGACTCCTCTTGGAGGAATTGATTGTAATACGGGCATTCAAATTCTTAATGATTTAAATAATAAACCAAAATACATTGCATATTCTACGACATCATTATCTAAAAATAATGACAATATTTATATAATAGATTATAAAACCGGCGATATAGTAAAGAAAATTGCAGATGTTCATTATCTTAAAGAAATGACCGTTGATGGAAAAAGAATGTATTATACGAATTATTATGATGATACGAGTGAGAAAGCATTTAATCCAGTTAAAATATTAAATTCAGACTTTAAAGTAGTTCAGGAATTTAAGAATTTAGATTATGTTTTTGATGGTAATAAGTACTACTCTGTTGCGAGAAATAATGGTTATGGATTAGAAATATTTGATAATACTGGTAAATTAATTCGAACTGTTGATAAAGATATATTTGTAATCAGTACTAATGATTATTATCTTACTAAAGAAGGAAATGATTATAAATTATATAATTATGATGGAGAATATTTAACTACTATGTATACAAGTGAAAAAGATGTTATTTTTGATGGAGCCGTTGGAACTGTATTTCATTACTTTGCGGTCGAAAATGATAAAGTATCTGTTCTTGTAGAAAATGAAAATCGGGAATGGTATAGTTATAATATTAAAACAAAAGAAGTTCAAAAAGACAATGATCTAAATGAAGAATAAGGATTAATTATTACAATAAATAAAACTAACACTATGTGTTAGTTTTTATGTTCTAAACGATAAACATTTATACTTGGTTTATTAAATAATCTAAATTGATATTTATTAGTACCTAATCCACTAGAAATATATAATAATGAATCGTTTACTTCAAAGTACCGTTCTTTATAGTAAGCACTTTTTTCTTCTCTAATAATCCCTCCGATAAAGGGCAGAATCACTTGGCCTTGATGTGTTTTACCTGCCAAAATTAAATTGCTATTAATATTATCAATATTATTTGGGTTATGAGTTAAAGTAATATTATAATATTCACTATTATGTTCTGGCATTAAACTTTTATATCCATTAAAACTTAGGGGAATATAAGAATCAAAATAAATTAATTTATTTAAATCATCTAAATTTGTAAAATCAGTTTTATTAAAAATACTGGTAGTTAATTCATCATCATTATCACTAGTTACATAAAATTTATCCAAACTAGCTTTAATATTATTTAAGGCATTAATTAAATCTTCGTTATTTGTATCATTATTAATTAAATCACCAGTAAAAACAACAATCTCTGGTTTATATTCATTTATTTTATCGACCAATTTTTCTAAATCCTTATTACTAATAGTACTATTATAATGAAGATCAGAAAAGTGAACTATTTTAAAACCATTATAAGCTTTTGGAATCAGTTTTTGACTTATCATATATTCATGAACAACTAAACCTTTAGTTCCAATAAAATGACTATATAATATGATACTAGTAATGAACGCAATAAAAATGATGCCAACTACAATAAATTTTTTTTTCATAATAATGCTCCAATCAAAATAACGATTACACAATAGGTATTATGAGTAATATGAATTAAAATACTAGACAGAATATTATCAGTTTTAATATAAGCTAGTCCAAAAGCAAAAGCTAAAGCTAAGTAGGGGAATATGAATAATAATTCTTTTGCGTTTGTTAATATACTACTAAAACTATCAAATGACGCGGTTAAATGTAAAGCAGCAAAAATTATACTAGATACGATTAATAATACCATTTTATTTTTAAATAACTTGCTAAAGTTTAAGCGAAATACTAATTCTTCAATAATTGGTCCAAAAATAATCATCGTAGGAATAGAGTATAAGGGATAACTTTTTAAGATACTCCGATTAAGTTCTTCGTTATCACTTAAATTACTTCCTAAAATAAAAGATAAAATTAAATTGAATATCATCATTGCTATTAAACCAAAAACCCAGTACTTATAAGCTTTACTAATATTACTTTTTTTAAAGGTTTTAAATGACAAGGTGGGCAGTGAGATGGGTGGACTATGATTATCTTGTTTTTGCCACGCGGTGCCCATACCACAGGGTCGGAGGGACCAAAAAGAGCGACCGTCGGGCAACCTGCTGCAGCGGCAAGATGCGTCATACCATTGTCGTTTCCGCAATAAACGGCACATTCCGATAGTATTTTAGTACAATCAAGCAAGGGGATATTACGAAAAAGGATATCTCCTTCA
>CAYPXM010000014.1:0-14683 GCA_964415015.1 uncultured Muribaculaceae bacterium
GGTCCCATAAACATTTCATATAATCTTAATGTATCAGCACCATATTCATTAACGATATCACTTGGATTTACCACATATTTAGGATATCGTTTACCCATTTTAATCCCATTTGATCCTAAGATATAACCTTGATGAACTAATTTTTTAAATGGTTCTTCATTACTGATATAGCCTTCGTCATATAAAAATCTATTCCACATTCTAGCATATAATAAATGTCCTACGGCATGTTCTGGTCCACCAACATATAAATCCACTGGTAACCAATGATCTAATAATAATTTATCACCTAAGGCATTATTATTTTTTGGATCAATATAGCGAATATAATACCAACTAGAACCAGCTGATCCTGGCATAGTTGAAGTTTCCCTAATACCTTTTTTACCATCAATGGTGACGTTTTTCCAGGTTAATGAATTTTCTAGTGGAGCTAAGCCATTACGTGATTTATAATCATCAAGTTCTGGTAATATAAGAGGTAATTCATTATCTTTAAGTAAGTAGTCAGTCCCATCTTCCATATGAACAATCGGAATTGGTTCACCCCAATAACGTTGACGAGCAAAAATCCAATCTCTTAATTTATAATTATTCTTTTTACGAGCAACACCCATGTTTATTAATTTATCAGTAATAGCCTCTTTTGCCTCTTCTACTGTTAGGCCATTAAATTCACCACTATTAATTAATTTACAACCTAATCCTAAATATTCTCCTTTTTCAAATGCTTTAGTAGTTACATCACCACCACTAATTACTTCAATAAAATCAATATTATGATATTGGGCATATTCAAAATCTCTTTGGTCATGACAAGGTACTGCCATTACTGCTCCAGTTCCATATGATGCTAAAACAAAATCACCAATAAAGATTGGTACTTCTTTATTATTTACTGGATTAATACAAGTGATTCCTTTTAAACATACACCACTTTTACCTTTATTTAATTCAGTTCGATCTAAATCACTTTTCTTTAATGTTTCTGCGACATAAGCTTGTACTTCATCGTAATTAGTAATTCGATTTTTTAATTCCGCCACCAATTTATTTTCGGGGGCTAAAACCATAAAGGTAATCCCATAAATTGTTTCAATACAAGTAGTATATATACTAAATTTACCACCGCCAACGATTTCAAAGTCAACTTCAACACCAGTTGATTTTCCAATCCAATTACGTTGAATTTCCTTAGTTGATTCAGGCCAATCAATTTCTTCTAATCCAGCTAATAATTTTTCGGCATAAGATGGAATATCAATAACCCATTGTTTCATATTTTTTCGCACAACGGGATATCCTCCTCGTTCACTTTTACCATCAATTACTTCATCATTTGATAAAACAGTTCCTAGTTCTTCACACCAATTAACTGGCATATCAACCATTTTAGCATAACCTTTTTCATATAATCGGGCAAAAATCCATTGAGTCCACTGATAAAAACTTGGATCACTTGTAGAAATAGCTCGATCCCAATCATAAGAAAATCCTAATAATTCTAATTGTTTAGTAAATATTTTAATATTATCATTAGTAAAAATGGCAGGATGATTACCAGTATCTATTGCATATTGTTCAGCTGGAAGGCCAAAAGAATCAAATCCCATTGGATGTAAAACATTGTATCCTTGCATTCTTTTCATACGTGAAACTATATCAGTTGCAGTATAACCTTCTGGATGTCCCGCATGAAGTCCCACTCCACTCGGATATGGAAACATATCAAGAGCATAAAACTTTGGCTTACTAAAATCATAAACATCCGTTTTAAAAGTTTCATGTTCTAACCAATATTTTCCCCATTTTTTTTCAATTTCGCTAAAATTATACATTATTTTTTTCCCCATTTCTTATTTAAATGTCGACCATATATTTCGTATATTGAATATATTAAAATCATTAATAAAACAAATCCAATACTTAATTGTAAGAAGAGTTTTAATGGAATGATATAAATAACTGTTGCAACAAACGCAATAATAAAAGCATTTATTACATCAATCATTAATACTACTTTTTTTAGATTCATCTTATTTTTATTAAGTTTAAACTTATTAATCAAATAATTTAATTCACTTATATTGTTCTTATTACTTTTAATTTTTTTATTATTAATTATCAGTAATACCAAAAATACTAATACATTTGTCGCTATAAAACAAATAACAGACATTATTAATTCATTCATAAATAATCCTTTCTAACAAATAAAAACACCTCCAATAAGGACGTGTTTAAACGTGGTACCACCTTAATTTCTAGACACCGTCTAGCTTAATCTTGATAATGGAGAATTCTCCAATCACAACATCTGGCAAGTTCATAAATAATATTTTCTAGCTTCCACCAAAGTACTAGTTCTCTCTTAAAATATTGTATTTATTACTACTCCAAATTATCCGCTTAAAACGATTATATTATAATTCCTTAACATATTCAAGTAATTTTAAGAACATTCGAATAAATAAAGGATCTAACCCGATTCGTTTTAATTTACGGATTTTAATTCGTTTCTTACGAATTTCATCTTTACTAAAGATTATTTTTGATATTTCTTCTTTTATCATTGTTTCAATTTTTAAATCACTAATAATCATATCTATTTCTTCATTAATTAATCGTATAGCATCTATTTCAATATCTTTACCTTTACAATTAACAGTTATTTGACTAGTAGTACTAATAAATGGTAATTCAACAATAAAATCATTATCTTCTTCATAACTAATAACATCAATTAATTCATTACCTACATTAACTATTACATCACTACTAGCTCTCGTATTACGGAATCTAATTTTATAACTACGTTTTTCCGGAATAATACCACTTTTACCTTCAACAGGTCTAATTATTAAAGTATAGTTATTAGGTAAATAATTATATTCCATTCTGGTAACGATATAGTATCCATCTTGATATAAACTAGATATACCATCATCTTCATACATATTATAAGTATTACTTTCTCCTGGGAAAATATGTAATTCCATCTTTTTAGGAGCATTAGTAACATTAATATTTTCTTCTAATATAGATAATGGAATGATACTACCACTTTTAACATATACGGGATAATCTTCATCATTTTGAAAAGTAATATATCGTTTATCACCAGGAAATTTCTTTCCTGTTTTAAAATCATACCAAGTGCCTTTAGGTAAGAATAAATGTTCTACTGAACGATTCATTATTAAATCTTTTTTCTTGGTAATAGGAGCAACAAACATCTCACTACCAAAGTAATATTCATTTTTATACATTGGTTCATCATATATTTCAGGATATAAATAATATATTGGTTGAACTAAAGGTAAACCAACTTTGCTATACCGATAGGCTTCATTATATATATAGGGAATTAAACGATGTCTTAAGGTACAATATTCACTAACGATTTTTAAAGTTTTTACATCCCAACGCCATGGTTCTCTTTTGTAATAATGACCTTTCATTGCACTAAACCGAAAGATTGGTGAAAAACATGCTAATTCGACATTACGAATATATAATTCACTGTCTTCTACCCCATCTTTATATCCTCCAACATCATGACTCCAATAACTAATACCGATATTACTAGCAGTAGAATTAAAGTATGGTAAAAAAGATAGTGTCTTCCAACTAACAGTTGTTTTACCACTATAATGAATTGGATATAAATGACCAGCTACATTTGTGTTTGGAGCCATTATTAAGCCTCGTTTATTTTCATTTTCTTGATAGACATTAAAATGATAGTAATTAAGAGCTTTAACTACTTTATTATCTTTTCCTTCATAATTAATAAAGAAAAAGTCCGTTCCATAATCATTTAAAGGTTTAATTAAGTATTTAAAATAATTATTAATAAAATCTTTATTTAAAACATTTATTGGAATAACTTCGGTTACTTCATTATTTTTCATGAATTCATAATTATTTTCATAAGGCATTATACCATCACTAGGATCTAGTTTAAGTCCTACTCTTATACCTCGTTCATGCATATAATCCATAAACATTTTTGGATTACTAAATAATTTTTCATTAAATGAAAAACCAGTTCTCACTATTTTATTATTAATATTCCTAATATGCCAGTCATCACCTAATAGTAATACTGATAAAGGTATTTTATGACGATTAAAAGCTTTAATTAATTCTTTTGTATCATAAAAATTATAGGGAATATCACGATGCCACCATATCCCAAAGGCATATCTTGGTATTAATGGTGGTTTACCAGTTAATAAGAAATAATCTTTTAAGGCAAAACCAAAATCACGGCGATACATAAATACATAGGTATCAATTCGCCCTGGGCTTTGTTCTAAGTAATAACCATCATCATCTAATAACATCGTTTGTCCATCATCAATAGAAGCAAAACCATCGGTTGAATATAAGCCTTTATTTAATTTTGTTGTTAATGTATTATTTGAACCATAAAAATTACGCGCTTCAGGATGCTTATAATACCATACTTTTTCCGAATCATTTAAGACCACTTTTAAATTTGCATCAGGAGCTATTTTGGGACCTAAAAAAGGTTTACCTTTCGTATATTGTAATTCAAAATACTTAGTTTTTATTACTAAATAAGTTTTATCTTCATTAACAGTAAATTCTGGTTTATTAAATAAACGATTATGAACTAGTTCAGTACCATTATCAAAAAAAATACCATTGTCATTATATTCTAAGCGGATTAATCGTTCAGTTAGGACTGTAATACGATAGTTTGGTCCAGTAAAGACACAATCTTTTAAGGCCTCTAAATTGGTTTTATCCAGTTTTAAAAAAGGCATATTACCATCCATAACGATCACCCACTTGTCTATTCTTTTCTATTATTAATAATATCATAAAGTTTTTAGAAACGCAATTTTTAAATAAGATGTTATAATATTTTTGAGGTGGCTAATATGTTTAAAAATACAATCGATAATAAACGTTATTATACCTTAAATTGTTATTATAAAAAATTATATGGCAAAAAGGTCGTTAAAATAAGTTTAAATACCTTCCCGGGATGTCCAAATAAAATAAATGGTCATGGTTGTATCTTTTGTAATGGTGATTTTACTAGTAATATAAAATTAGATATTAAAACTGAATTTAATAATAATAATAAAACAATAATTGATCGAAAATGGCATGATTGTTTATATATTGCTTACTTTCAAGGAGAAACTAATACCTATAAAAAGGTTGCATTTTTAAAAGATGATATAGAAGAAGTATTAAATATTAATAATGTTATTGGACTAACTATTGCTACCAGACCAGATTGTTTAAGTGATGAATGGATCAAGTACTTAGATAGCCTAAATAAAAAAACTAATTTATGTGTGGAACTAGGTTTACAATCAAGTAATGAATTAACTTTAAAATTAATAAATCGAGGTCATGATTTAGAAACCTTTACTAAAGCAGTAGAAGTATTACATAAACACCATATTAAAGTAGTAGCACATGTTATTAATGGTCTCCCTAATGATACTTATCAAGATATGATTAATACTGCTATATACCTAAATAAAATAAAGATCGATGGAATTAAATTTCATATGTTATATGTAACCGATAATACCGTATTAAAAGATATGTATGATCGTAAGGAATTTACTTTACTTACGAAAGAAGAATATATTAAAATACTAGCTAATCAACTTACTTATTTAAATGAAGATATTGTTATTCATCGAATTACCGGAGATCCAAAAAGAAGCCAGTTAATCGCCCCTTTATGGTTAACAAAAAAATGTCAGTTATCTAATGATTTAGATAAGTATATGGTAAAACATAATTTATATCAAGGAATTAATTGCATAAAGAAATAGTAATCTTTTTTACTACTACTCCCTTACTTAAAAAAGATTCCTCTTTTTCTAAAGTATCAATACTTTTTTGATAACTAATTAAAAAATCATTAACTGTCTTTTTAACATTATAATATCTATTTAAATAACAATAATCTTTCGTACATATTTTTAAGACAAGAAAATTTTTAGCTTCTAAATAACTAGTTAAATTTTTACTATTTATATTTAAATCTATTTCTTTTATACACTCATTATTTTCATATGCATGAGTACTAGGAATAAATAATAATACTAAAATTATTAACCAATATACTACTAATAAACTCTTTTTCATAACCCATACACCTAGTATTAGGATTAACAAAAAAAGAACATTTTATGTTCTTTTTATAATTTTATAATACTTTCATAAAATAGGTGTATTACACATCAAATAAAGAAGCCCACGGATCAACTCGTTTAAGTCTTTTAATAGCCATTTCAATAGTAATATCATTAGGTTTAATAGTATCTAACTCGGACCACTTTAAAGGCATAGATACTCGAGCTTTATCGCTTACTCGTAATGAATAAGGGGCAACAAAAGTAGCACTTTTAGCATTTCTAACCCAATCAATATAAATCTTTTTTTCGCGATTTTTAAATCGCATATTAGTTGTATATAAATCGGGATAACTTTGTTCTAATACTTTAGCAATATTATGAGCAATTTTTTTATGTTCTATCCAGTTTTTAGAATTAACTAAACACACCACGTGATAGCCTTTTTTACCTGAAGTTTTTAAATAAGCTTTAAGTTTTAAATCATCTAACACTTTTTTTAAATCCTTTACCCCTTGTCTTAAATTATTTAACGATAAACCTTTATCCGGATCAAAATCAAATACCATTAAATCCGGCTTATTAATATGTTCTACTTTACTACCCCATATATGAAATTCATAACTATTCATTTGAACTTCACTTAATAAACCAGTAATATCTTTAATATAATAAAAGTCACTTTTTTTACCCCGATTATTTTTTAAATACTTAACTCCTAAAAAATGATTAATATTTTCAAAATGTTTTTTATAAAAATGATCTTTATTAATTCCACTAGGACAACGAATCGTACTGATTAAGCGATTACTTATATAGGGTAACATCCGTGGTGCTACTAACTGATAATAATCATATATTTCTTTTTTGGTAATCTTTTCTTTCGGATATATTATTTTATCAGGATTAGTTAGTACTACTTTATTTTCAATTTCTTCCATTGTTTTACCACTTCTAATTCCAGTATTAATTTTTTTAATATCATCAAATAAAACTATCTTATCATCCTCTTTAATTAAGAGATAGTTATCATCTTTAAATGGTACTAAATTCCATATCCCTTGAAGTCTTTTACCGGCTAGACGAAATTTTATTGGCTTTGTAAAATCCATTTTAGTTAGCGGTTCATAATAACCTTCATCAAAAAGCATAACCACTCCTCCACCATATTCATTTTTTGGAATAGTACCTTCAAAATGGCGATAACTTAGTGGATGGTCTTCCACATGAATAGCCAAACGTTTTATGGTCGGATCATAACTAGGTCCTTTAGGAATTGCAAAACTTACTAACACCCCGTTTTTTTCTAAGCGTAAATCATAATGATCTTTTCTTGCCAAATGGTGTTGCACGACAAAAACACGTTTTTTTAACTTTTTTTTCATTACTTTTCCGGAAGGCTCATTTGTTTTATTAAAATTTCGTTTTTTATTATATTCACTTAGTTTTTTCATTTTTAAGCTCCTTAATAAAAAAAGGCTGACGTAAATGATTACTCTTAGTCATCTCTAAATATTTTACTAATATTTGATACTTAGGTAAGATATAACTAACATCTTTATTAGCATGATTTACAAACGGAGTAGTAATCTTTTTAGCATTCAGGATTTTTTTAACAATCCTTTGTTGTTTATTAATGAAGACTTTCCCATAATAAGTAAATAAGCCATGATCATATTTACCTAAATAACAAGATAAAACATGACTATTTTCTTTATTAACATAACCACCAACAAATAACTTTAGATGTTTTAAATTTTTAATCTTTAACCAATTATCACTACGTTCATTGATTAAATATTTACTATCTATCTTTTTAGCAACAATTCCTTCTAAATCCATCTTCTTTATTTCACTAAAATACTTTATTCCCTTTTTTACGATATATTTAGTTTTAACAAAATAATCATTATCTTGATACTTACTTAATATTTCTTTTCTCTTTATTAATGGATAATTAATTAAATTGTTATTTTCATAAAGAATATCAAAACAAATAAAAGTAGCCGGATTATTTTTTACTTGGGCTTTAATTTTATTACTACTTTTTAAATGGGTTCGTTGTTGTAATTTAGTAAAAGAGGGATAACCATTTTCAGTACATATTATTTCTCCATCAAAAATAACTTTGGTTTTAACCATATCTTTAATAATTAATAATTCAGGAAATAAATTTGTTATATCTACTAAATTACGACTAATAATATTTATTTTTTGTGGACTAGCATAGATTAATGCCCGGTAACCATCAAATTTCATCTCATATAAATAATTACTATCATCAAAAGGTTTATTTACTTCACCTAAAAGCATGGGTTTAAAAGTTTCTTTAAATAAACTCATTTTTTCAAACTCTTTTCTAGAGCACTCATTAAATCTTTTATTTGTCGACGATTAGTCTTTTTACTACCCTTAATCGTTTTACCATTTAATTTATCATCAATCGCTTTACTAATAGTATCTTGATATAAATCATGATAAGTATCAGGTTTAAATTTCGTTTTCATACTTAATATTAATTTAGTTGCTAATTCTAATTCTTTAGTATTTATTTTTTTATTCATTTCTTCTTCTAAAACATTTATCTCTTCATAAAAATAAAGTGTAGTCATAATAATGGCATCCTGATTAAGACGTAATATCACATAATAAAACTTAGTCCCAATCACCGTCGTACATAAAGCCACCATCTTAGTTTTTTTTAATGCTTCATAAAACAGAATATACGCTTTAAGTGAAGTATCGGCTAACAAGGTGTAACTTTTTTCAAAATAAGTAGGATCTATTTCATTTAATTTAATAAAACCAATAACGGCGATTTCTTTTTCATTAACTGGTTTTAATTTATTTAATTCTTCTTTATTAAATACAATGTATTTATCTTTTTCATATTCGTACCCTTTAATAATATCAGTTTCTTTTATATCCTTCTTACATATCGGACAATATTTAACATATTTAATTCGATGCATACATTTTTTATGTAATTGATTAAAAGCAGTATCATTATTATTAATTACTGGATTTATAACGACTGGAATATTTACTAAGGCAAAAGAAATACTACTATGTATATTGGCCATATGATCACCTAGTTATATAGTACCCCAAAGAAAATAATTTATAATATTAGTAGCAACTTTTTTTAGTAAATTTTTAATTCTTCTAGATAATCAAGATATTTCTAATAATAGTTTAATTTTTTGGAAACTATGGCCATCTAATATATATTTTTAATATATTGACATTTAGGATAATTACTACAACCTAAAAATTTACCATATTTACTTTTTCGTTTAACCAAAGTACCACCACACTTAGGACAAATTGTATTTATACTCTGTTTTATATTATCCACATGTTCTTCTCGTTTTTTACTATCAGTAATATTTAATGATTTAATCTCATTTGCTAACTTATTAATATCTTCTAATTTTATTTCATTATACATTTTTATTGTTTTTATTATATTACCGGTTTTTACTACATTAGTATTATTATCAATTTTTAGTTTTACTTGATTAGAAAAAACTATTAAAGATATAAAATTACTATAATCAATATTTAATGACTCTTCTAATGCCTTTATATGGCCATAGTTTTGTCTAATTGGATTATAAAATTTATTTTTCTTTTTGCCTATATATTGAAACCAGTATTCATCACTTTCATTACCACTAATTAACCCATGATAATTTTTTGTTTCAATTACAAAAATACCATACTTAGACACGACAACATGATCTATTTGATGAGTTTTATTACCTGTTTCTATCATAATATTATTTAATACAATATAATCATTTTTATTTAATTTATCTAATTCGTTCCTTACCCAAAATTCTCCCATACTACCACGAATTTTGACATAAAAAATTTTAATTATTAAATAAATAATAAAAGGTATTACAACATACCAACATTTTATTATTGGAAAAAATAAATTTTTTAAAATATCTATCATAATAATCACCAAATTCCATTAATATTATTATAACAAAAAATAAACCTTAAATCATATAAGGTTTATTTTTTTAAATTCATTGTTTTAATTGGAAACTCTTTACTTTCATAACCCCAAACTAATATTATACAAAATTTTTTAGTTTATTATATATTCTTAAATTAATTTATATTATAAGCAATCTATTTTTCTTAAGAAAATTATTTGACCTTTATACCAAGTATAAATCGCCTTTTTCTTTCAATTTCTTATATTCCATACTAATTATTACCTTCACTTAAAATAAGATATTTATATATTTCTCCCCAGTTGTTAACATTAATAACATTTTCTTTTTCTACTTTATTTGAAGCATTATTTTTAAAGTGTAATGCGCATACATTATTATCTGCTGCATTAATACAAATGGTATCATCATCGTCTATCATATAATCTACATTTTCTTCAATCAATCTATCAATTTTATGATGTTCATTATTAAATATCTCAATATTTTCTAATCCAAGTTCTTTGAATTTTTTCTTTGCAATTTCAGTTTCAAAATCATTTCTTGAAGTCACAACAATAAATTCAAATTTATCTTTTAACTTATTAAGAACAATATCTGCTCCTGTCATTACATTTGCAGAATTTAATACTTTTTCAGCATTATCATTATAAAATTTTTGAAACTCTTCTTGACTCCAATTATATCTTTTTTGAAAAATTCTTTGTGAATTATCTATAATTGTATCTTTTTTATTATTGTCTGTATCATAAATTTCAGTATAAACTCTATATAAGTTTTCAGAGTCAAACACAACTCCATCTAAATCTAAAGCAATTTTTTTCATACTAAAATCCTCCTACATTCATTATACCACAAATTACTATCTTTACATAATTTGTAATTTTAAAACTCTAACTAATATTTTTAATACTCAACAGTCCAGGTACAAAATCCAAACAATTAAGGTACAGTTTAAGTCGATTTCAGGCCGATTTCAGGACTATTTTGGTACTTGCATAAGTCGTGTCAAGTGGTATAATTTAGTAAAATGAAATAATTATATTTAAGTTTTGTTAAATTTTATTTTAACTGTTTAAAGGGAGATTTTTTCTCCCTTTTTTGTATGCTTAAAGGAGGTGATTTCTATGTGATTAATAAATTTCAAATCTAATAGAAAGGAGAAATTTTATGCCATTACATATTGATTATGATGATATGTTTGTTTTATCTAATGAACCTGTAATTAATCAATCATTATCATTAGAAGCGTTAGGTCTTTTATATACACTACATTCTGATAGAAATAATATATCTAATTTTAGATTAGAAAATTGCAATAAACATAACACTAAAGAACAAATCGAAAAAGCCTTAAATGAACTAATTGATAATAAATATATAATTAAAGGTTATAAAGGTAAAATAGATACATACACTGTATTTTATCATCAACATAAAAAAGATAAAGAATATGAAAGATAATTTTTAGAAAGGAGTTATAAATTATGAATGCAGAAGAAACATTAAAAATAATTGCTAAACCATGGTGTAATTTTAAAGATTTACAACTATTATCTCAATTAGGTGAAACTAATACATTTAAACTTAGAAAAGAAATTAAAAAGTCTCTTGAGAATAAAGGTTATTTATTACCCAAAACACTATTACCTATGGTTGAAGTAGTAAAATATCTTAAAATCGATATTGATTATTTAGAATCAAGAATTAAGAAAGGAGTATAAACTTGAAATCAATAAATGACTTACAGAATATATCTTTTAAGCAAGATATAATTGATGGATTATTTAAATACAAAGGACTATATGTATTAGTTGCTGCTGCTAAAGCCGGTAAATCTTTACTTGCTTTACAAATATCAAATTCAGTAACTAATGGATTGCGTTTTCTAAATATGAAAACTATGAAGTCCCCTATTTTTTATATCAGTACTGAATTATCAGAAGAACAATTAAGTAAGCGAATAAAACAAACTGGTTATCAATTATTAGATGGTCAGTTTTTTTATTTGGTTAAAAATACAGAAAACAAATTAGACATAAAAGATGATTTATTACTTGAGCTAAAAGAATTTTCTGAAAAGTATAATGGCAGTTTAGTAATCATTGATATGATGGCTGGAATTAGTTATGGTAGTTCATATGATTTAAATAGTTATACTGAAATTAATAATATAGTTATGGATACTTATAGAATGTTAATTAATAAATTTAATTTAACTTTTTTATTAATACATCATTTAAATAAAAACGGTAAAGCACTAGGAAGTACTGGTATTGAAGGATTTGTAGATGGAATATTATATTTAAATGATAAAGGAGATAATAAATATATTTTAAAAATATCTAGTCGAGATTTTGAATCTAAAGAAATAAATCTATCTAGAAAAGATAATTTAGAATTTGAAGTAATCGAAGAAGAAATTGATGAACTTGATATAAATCTTAATACATTTTTAAAATATGTAATAAAAGAAAAAGAAGTTTCATTTACTCCATCTGAAATAGTTTCCAAATTAAATCTTATGATATCGCCTACTAAATTCGGAATATTAATAAACAATAACTTAAAACGGTTAGAACAAGAAGGAATTTATATTTCTAAAAACAAAACTGCACAAGCAAGAAACTATAAAGCAATATTCATTGATCCAATGAATAATAATTAAGGGTTTGGGTGTTCCCATAATAGAATTTGGCCTGTGTGGCCTATAATTCAGTACTTGCTAATATAAAACTTTTTTAAGTACCCTACTAATTTTAAGCGTCATAGTGTAATTTTACCTATGACGTTTTATCAAATTTATCAAACATTTAATAAATAAAAAGTTGAAACTGTTTTTGCAGTTTTGACTTTTTTTATTATTCAGTAATAGAATGTTTTTAGTTCTTAAAAACATTTTATTGCGACATATTTAACTTGCAAAAAGGAGGTATATAATTATGGCAGTTAAACAAGTCAATAAAGATAAAAGAACAAAAGATGGTAGAAGTTGGTACTTCTATACTCCAGTTAAGGATCAATTAACTGGTAAATCTAAAAAATATAATTCAAAATTATATGCAACAAAAAATGAAGCTTTAAAAGCAGAAAGAGAATTTAAATTATCTGTTGAGAAGAAACAAATTAATATTACAGATATGACATTTAAAGACTTATATGAATCATTTTATGACTATAAACAAGATAAAGTAAAGTCTACTACTCTACGTACTTATAGACAAAGAGTTGTTTATCTACAAGTATTAGATAAAGTTAAAATAAGAAATTTTAATGTTAAACATTACCAAGAATGGCGAAGCACAATTGCTAAACTACCACTAGAAGTTAAAACTAAAAATGGATTACATAAATTCTTTAAAGAAATATTAAACTATGGAACAAAATGGTATGATTTTAATTTTACTTCTATTTATAATAAAATGGAAAAATTTGAAAATCCAAATGCTTTACCAAAAGAAATGAAATTTTATACTTATGAAGAATTTATAAAATTTATTTCTGTAGAAGATGATTTAAAATTTAAAACTATGTTTGAAGTTTTATACTATTGTGGACTTCGTAGAGGTGAATTAAGAGGTTTAAGTTGGGATAATTTTGATATTGAAAGAAAAGAAATATCTATAGTTAAAAATGTTGTTAATGAAGATGGTGATTGTGGTTATTGGAAACTAACTACACCCAAAACAAGAACTTCTACTCGTACAATACCAATACCAGATTGTTTATATAATGATTTAAAGTTATATAAAGAAAAATGTAAAAAGCATCAATATGGATGGACTGAAAAATTCTTTATCTTTGGAGATAATAACCCTATTCATCCAGATGTAATGCGTAGAAGAAAAAAACGTAATGCTGAACTTGCTGAAATTAAAGAAATTAGGTTACATGATTTTAGGCATTCCTGTGCATCACTTCTTATCAATAATGGTGCAAATATAATGATAGTTGCGAAATATCTAGGTCATGCTAAAATAGATGAAACTTTAAATACATATGCACACATGTTTAAGAGTTCTATGAATGAAGTTGTAAACATGTTAAATCAATTAAATTAATCAAAAGTATGTAAAAAGGTATGTAAAAATAAAAACGAGCCTTAAAAAGCCCGTTAAATAAACACAAATGGCCAGCTAAGCTGGCCTTCAGGGGGCAACTTATTATTAGTTTTTTTAATAATAAATCGCTTTAATATAAGTAAAAATTAAACAAATTGTTTTAAATAAGTTTAATTAATCACTATAAATATTATGTGATTTTAGAATTTTGCAACCTTTTTGCAACCTCTTAATCAATAAATAATAATTAATATTAAGATTTTTCTTTTTAGTTAACTATATAATATATTTCCTCACAAAAAGATAATAGCCCTTCTATTTTTTTTACAACTATTTGTTGCTCTTCAATAGATATATTAGGTATTGGAAATGATTTTATCAAACTCATCGATATATTGTCGTTAGTAGAATTCTTACTATTTTGAATTAGATTTTGTATATATGGAGCATTAATGCAATAATAAATAAACTCAGGTATAAAATCTTTTATTATTTTTATAGTTGCCACTCTTTGATT
>CAYPXM010000015.1:0-13933 GCA_964415015.1 uncultured Muribaculaceae bacterium
TTTTTATTATATCAAAAAACCACACCTAGTGGTGCGGTTGAAATTTCAATTTAGGTATTTTTTTGTTATCTTTTTTTTCTAAAGCATCATTTAAAGCTGCTATTTTATATTGTAATTTATCTCTTAAAATATAATAAGCATTAGCATCATAAAAGGCATAACGATAATTTTTGCTAAAATATTTGCTTTCTCGTTCAAGATCGCTTTGACATTTTACTAATAATTCACGCATTTCTTCTGTTGTTAGATTAGCATCTATAATAAAGCTTTTTACTTCATTAAAAAAAGTAATCTCTTCTAAAGTACGGAGTTCGATATAATTTTCAAATTGACTATTTTCAATAACAATATCATCATGAAGCATCGTATCAAAAATAGAACGGGGTATTTTTACTATATTGTTACTTTCAATATATAAAATATCTTTAATTTGAATGTAGTAATGATCATCATTAATTAATAACATAATAATACTTCCTTTGTATAGATAAATATTATAGCATAAATATATATTTTTGCACTAAAAAACTTATACTTTAAGTATAAGTAATAATCAGATGGTGTCCCAGGAGGGATTCGAACCCCCGACCGCTGCCTTAGAAGGGCATTGCTCTATCCAGCTGAGCTACTGAGACATAACTCTTAAAACTACCCTAGTATAGCATGAAATTAATATTTGTTCAAGTAGTTAAGAGTTATTAATTGATTAAAATATCATCGTAATAATAGTTTACTTCTAAAATATTATAATTATCATTAATTGATAAATTAATACTATATTTTACTTCTTCTAATATTTTTTTGGTCGTAAAATCATCAAAGATATATTTATTAAAACTTAAATTAATTTGATTTTCTAATATCTCATAATTAAGTAACTTTGTACTAGCTTTTAAGTAACTAATTAAATTTGTTTGGTATAACGGGGTATTAGTAAGCTCGTTAATAATTATTTCTATTTTTTCCCGGTCATCATTACTAACTAAAGTAACGGGAATATAATAATAGTAATCATCATATTTACTTAAATAATAAATCGTTGTTTCATAAGTATCTTTATAACTAGTAATATCATAAACTTTATTTATTCCAATCTTTCTGGTAAGAATGGTAGGAATTACTTTTTTACTATGTGGTAATTGATTCATAATATTTCCTTCAACAAAAATCATTACCCCAGTAATATAAGTATTATCTGTTAAACTATAAGTTATTGCTTCAATTAATTTTACTTCGTTATTTTTACTAATATTTAATAATTCTTTACTAAAATTAATCTTTAATATGGTATCACTAATACTTAAATCAATAATAGAAGTATTTTTAGGAATAATAGCAACAAAATTATTAGGTAAATATTTACTTTCATTACTATCAATAGTTAAATAACTAATTTTCTCACGGACTTTTGTTAATAAATCATTACTTTTTATATTAGTAAGGACTCGTGAAACATAACTTTCAGTATTTAATAGATATATGCTTTCTTTATTGACACTAACATAGCGACTGGTTATTGGTATTTGGTAATCATTTTTGGGAAAAAAATAAAGTGTTAATAAAAGACCAATAACTAGTAAAAATATCGCTAATTTACGTTTTAAATATTTTGATATCATGATTATCCCCTTGATAAAAAATATTAATAAATAGGGGAAATTATGATATAATTTTTTAAAGGTGATGTTATGGATCGGTTTATACCTGATATATATGCTCAAAGTATTTTTACTATTGATTATAAGAAATTAAAAAAGAGTGGAATAAAATGTATCTTATTTGATTTAGATAATACGATTGCTCCTCTTCATTCAAGTAAAATTGATAGTCGTGTAAAAGAACTTTTTGCTCGTTTAGAAGACATGAATTTTAAAGTAATTATTTTTAGTAATAGTAATAAAAAAAGATTAACACCATTTAAAGAAGCTTTAAATGTTGATACTAGTTATAGTAGTAGAAAACCACTTAAAGGAAAGTATTTAAAAATTATGCGTTTATATAAATTTAGTGATACTGAAGTGGCGGCGGTAGGGGATCAATTACTAACGGATGTATTTGGGGCTAATCGGGTTGGTTTTACTAGTATATTTATTAATCAGTTAAGTCCAGAAGACTTTTGGTTTACTAAATTTAATCGTTTTTGGGAAAATTTAATAATTAAAAAATTAGCAAAAAGGAATATATTTGTAAGAGGAAAATATTATGATTAAAAAATGTTTTGGTTGTGGAATAAAGTTACAAGATAGTGATAAAGAAAAAGCTGGTTATGTAATGGATATTACTAATCACCATCTTTGTATGCGTTGTTTTAAATTACAAAACTATCACGAATTATCAAAATTAGATACTAAGTATACTAATGAAGACATAATTAATTATGTAAATAAAAAAGCAGATAAAGTTTTATACCTGGTTGATTTTATTAATATTAATGAAGAAACAATGAATAGTTTTAAAGAAATTGGTGTTCCTAAAACACTAGTTATATCTAAATTAGATTGTATTCCGAAAGATTTTTATATGATAAATATTATAAATAAAATAAAAAAGATTTATGATATTAATGATTGTGTGGTAACTTTTAGTGCCAAAAAGAAAATTAAGTTAAATGCAATATTAAATATTCTTCGTCATAAAGAAACATATATTATGGGTTATACTAATAGTGGAAAGAGTAGTTTAATTGCTTCAATACTACCTAAATATAAAGCCATATGTAGTAATATGGTAAATACAACTTTAGATTATATTAAAATTGTTGATGAAGACTTTACGATATTTGATACCCCAGGATTACAATATCGTACTTCATTTGCTAGTGATTTAAAAACCGCTGGAGAATTAGCGATGAGTGATTTAATTAATCCTCATACATACCAACTAAAGGCGCATTGTGGGTTAGAAATTGATGATATTGTAATATTTAATGAAAGCGATTTAGTAACTAATATTACTATTTATGACAATAATTTATTTAAAATAAAAAAAATATATAAAGAATTAGAAGATGAAAAGTTCGAACATTATTCTTTATCTAATCAAGACTTAGTTATTAAAGGCTATGGTTTTTTACATGTTAAGGATAATCGTAAAATAAAGATTAAAATTAAAAAGAAAGAATTAATTGAAGTAAGAGAGTCAATTTTTGGAGAGTAGTATGGCAAAAATTAAAGTAATGAGCGATATTTTAGCTAATAAAATAGCCGCCGGTGAAGTAGTTGAAAAATGTGCCAGTGTCGTTAAAGAGTTAGTTGAAAATAGTATTGATGCTAATAGTAGTAACATAATAATTAATTTAAGTGAAGGCGGCTTATCAGAAATAAAAGTTATTGATGATGGCGATGGCATGGAACAAAAAGATGCCAAAAATTGTTTATTACGTCATGCCACGAGTAAACTATATAATGATGATGATTTATTTTTTATAAATACGCTTGGGTTTAGGGGTGAAGCAATTCCCTCGATTGCTAGTGTAAGTGAATTTGAATTAACTACTTGTTCAAGTGATATCGGAAGCCACCTAATTGTTAAGGGTGGGGTAATTATTACTGATGAAGTAGGAAGTAGTAGAAAAGGAACAGTTGTATCAGTTAAAAATTTATTTTATAATACGCCAGCTCGATTAAAATACTTAAAAAATGCTGCCAGTGAATTACATAATATTGTGGCTTTAATTGAAAAACTAGCTTTATCTAATGAACATATAAGTTTTACTTTAAGTAATGATTCTAAAACGATTTTAAAAACTACTGGAAGTAATAACTTATTAAAAACAATAAGTGAAATATATGGACCACATATTGCTAGTAATTTATTGCAAGTAAAAGTAAGTAATGATGATTTTGATGTAAGTGGTTATATTGTAAAACCAGAATTATTAAAAGCTAATCGGAATCACATGATAACTTTTGTTAATGATCGTTTGGTTAAAAACTATGACTTATTAAAAGCGATTAATGATGCCTATTATACTTATAAACCAGTTGATAAATATCCAATCGTAATATTAAAAATAGCTACTGATCCAACGCTTATTGATGTTAATATCCATCCTACTAAGCAAGACATTAAAATTGGTAAAATTAATGAATTAATGGAACTAATAACTAGTAGTATTGATAATTTACTTAAAAACAATAACTTAGTTATGGATGCAATAAAAAAAGAAGATATTGATTATCCGACTATGGATTTTGATTCTCCTGTTATTAATGATCCAGTAATTGAATATCAAAAAACACCTGATATTATTGGGGATCAAGTTAGTATGGATTTTGGATTAGATAATGTTACTCCGGTGATTAATCCGGATTTAAAAGCGTTAAAACTTTATCCAGTTGGTCTATGTTTAGGAACTTATATCGTCGCTGAAAATGAAGATGGAATATATTTGTTAGATCAACATGCGGTGCAAGAAAGAATTAATTATGAACGTTATTTAAAGGCTTTAAAAGAAAAACAAAATTTTCAAACCGAACTATTATTTCCGATAACGATTGAACTTCAAGCAAGTGAGTTTTTAGTGATTAAAGATAATATTGAGTTACTTACTGATATGGGATTTATTCTAATGGAATTTGGGATTAATACTTATGTTATAAAAGCTCATCCAACTTGGTTAAAAGAAGGCTATGAAGAAGAACAAATAAGAAAAATTATTGATTTAATAATCGAAAAGAAAAAAGAGTTTGATCCCATTAAATTTAATGAACATATTGCAATTACCCTTGCTTGTAAAACAAGTATTAAAGCAAATTATCATATAAGTCATGAAGAAATGGAAGAATTGTTAGATGAATTGGTAAACACGACTAATCCATATAATTGTCCTCATGGTCGTCCAACAATTATTAAGTTTAGTATTTATGATTTAGAAAAAATGTTTAAACGAGTGATGAATTAATGTCAACAAACGTAAATAATATGTAACATTCATTGTTATTTTAGATTTTAAATATATAATAAAATTATAAAGGAGATTTTTATGGATAAGGATATAAATGTTTTATACAACATGACGATGGTTAATAATATTTTTGCTTCTTTGGGTAATTTAGGATTTGACCAAGGTGTATTAAGTAATAATATTATTACTTATAAAGTATTAGTATCAAAATACTTAGCTACTGCACTTAATAATCGTGAAATTGATTATGAAATAGATTCTAATAATAAAGTAATAATTATTAATGATGTTGAATTAGGGGATAGTTATTTATTGAGTTTTAACGATCAATCATTACTGATTAAAAAGAATAATGTTGTAGCCTTAAAAATTAGTGCAAATGGTTTTGCTGTTAGTGCTGAGTCATATATTAATGATGAATATAATAATTGTGAAGAAAAAATCGATATTATAATGAATAAAGATGATTTAACAATTAAATATGGATTATTAACATGTGATAATGGTGATGTTTCTTTAGCTTATGCTGGTTCGGCAAAAATGATTGGAATTAGAAAAAATAATAACGAATATTATGAACTTGAAAGTTCTGATATTGTAAGTAGAAATAAAAATAAATGTATTGATGCCATTTATATATCACCGGATATGGAAGGATCAGAATATGGTTATTTAGAAGGTTTATTATCGGCCTTTAATAAAGATGTTCAAAAATATATTAATAAAAATACAAAAGGTGCTAAATAATTTAGCACCTTTTAATATGGTTTAAAATTTCTTCGATAGTATGATCTATGTTTTTATAGTCGATATTAAACCAGTTTACTGGTAATTGATTATGATAGAAGGTATATTGTCTTTTAGCATAATGTCTTGTTTTTTGTTTGATTAAAACAATTGCATCATCTAATTCTAATTCTTCTTTAAAATATAAATTTAATTCTTTATAACCAATAATAGTATTATAAGCATTACTATTAATATTCTTTTCATAATGTGATTTAGCTTCTTCAATTAAGCCATTATTAATCATTTTATCAACGCGATCATTAATATTTTGATACAATGTTTCGCGATTAGTAGTAAGTCCGATAAAATAACAATCATATAGTAATTTGGGTTCAACTAAATCAGTAACATCTTTATTTAAAAATCTAATTAATCGTTTACGATTATTAATGTGGATTTTTAAATTACGATTTTTTTTTATACACAAGTTATATAATTCTTCATTTGTATAATTATCATACGTTTCATTATTTTGTTCTTCTTTGTTAAACCGATAATCAAATAATGCTGCTTTTAAGTATAAACCAGTTCCACCAACGAAGATAATATTTTTATCTTTATTATTTTCGATAATAAGACGAGCATCTTGTTGAAAGTCATATACCGAATAATTATCAGTAATATCTTTAATATCAAGTAAATAATGAGGAATATTTTCTTTTTCATTTTCACTTATTTTAGCCGTAGCTATATCATTATTTTTATATATTTGCATGGCATCGTAATTAATTATAATGGCATCTAAAATTTTCGCTAGTTTAATACTAACAAGGGTTTTTCCTACTCCAGTAGGTCCACATATTGCTAAAATCATATTAATCACCTGTCTTTTATAGGAATTATTATAACAAAATGTTTATTAATTTACAAATTGTATATGTAAGGTTATTTTTTAAAAATATAAACTAAAAAAAATAACTAATTAGTTATTTTTTTTTATATTCTAAATAAATACTATCTTTAAAATTATGACTATCAACCATAACTTCACCGCTATCAGCTTTTATTAAACCTTCATTATTCACTAAGAAATATTTATGGTATAGATAATCTTGCGAAGTATTGCTAACCGGATCATCCCAAGTTAAGTCGAGATGTAACCATTCGTTATTGATAAATATACCATTCCATACATGACCTGAATTAACACTAGTTGGTGTTGTCGCTATTTTATAATTATTAATTCCTAATTCAAATAAGAAGATAGCCATCATATCGCTATATCCATTACAAGTAGCTAAATGATTTTTTAGTAACCCATAAGCATTATAAGCTTCCGTTAATATAGTACTTTTTTCAGCTGTTTGATCATACTTGGTATTATTAATAATATAATCATGAATAATTTTTACTTTTTCAGCATTATCATTATTACTAGAAATATTAGTATTTATAATATTTTTAACGGCATCATTAATATACTTAATTTGACTACTAGTATAAAGGTTAGTAACTTTAATAGTTACTTCACCAGTCTCATCATAACTAGTATATATATTAGCAAAGCTATTAAAAGGATGAACATAATTATTTATATGACTTAATATAATTTGATCATTACTTATTTTTTCAACATCTTTTAGACATTTAGTATATTCACTTGGACAATAAAAAGTAAATGTACCAAAACCATTATCTAAAACAGAATAATAAATATTTAATAAATCTTGATAATTATATGGACGATATTCTTCTGTTTTTTGGACAAATAAATAATCTATATCTTTAGTATAGTTATTTTTGGCTCCAATGGTTAGTTTAGGATCATTATTAAGGATTTTAGCAATTTTTAATGTAATATCTTTAATATTGACTATGGTAAAGCCTAAAATAATAATACATAATATTGGAATAATTGTATTAATTGCTTTCTTCACTTGTCTCACCTTATATTTATAATATCATAAAAAAAGAAGTAATTAAATTATTACTTCATATTTTTAACTTTTTGTGTTAATCTTGATTTTTCACGGTCAGCAGTATTTTTCTTAATAAAACCTTTGCTAGTAGCGCGATCGATATTTTTTTGAACACCATTAACTAATTTAGTTGCTTGTTCTTTATTATTTTCAGCGATAGCTTTTTCACAATTACGAATACTATTTTTAACTTGAGCTTTTAATTCATGATTTAAAGCTGTTTTTTTTGCAATAACTTTTATCGCTTTTTTACTTGATTTAATATTTGCCATAGTTAACTCCCTTCTCAAATACAAGTATAATTTTACCTCATAAAGCCTGTTTTGGCAAGTAAAAATAGTTTTTTTAGTTCGACATTTTTTTTCCGCTTTTAAAGTTATAATAATTGTGGTGATGAAATGATGAAAAAACGCTTTAAAGCTCGTAAAAAAATTAAAATCCAAATAATCATTATCATTATCTTATTTATAAGTGTTTTTTTAGTAACTTTAAAATACTTATGTAAAAATATTCTGACTTATTTTAATCAAGAAAACTATATTGCATACATTTATAATGAGAGTATTAATTATTCGGGGAGCCAAAATAAAAAGTTTTTTGATTATTTTAATAATCCTAATTTTATTATAAAATATGCTTTAAATATCAAAAATATTAATATGGATGAAGAAGTAACTAATTTAGGAGAGTATATTAATGATCCTAATCCACAAGTAATAAAAGAACCATTAATCTATATATATAATACGCATCAAACTGAAAGTTATCAATTTAATAAGATTAATGAATATAATTTAGCCCCAACCGTTTTACTTACTAGTTATATATTACGAGAAAAATTAAATGATCTTAATTTACCAACGTTAGTAGAAACTAGTAATATTACAGAAATTTTAAAAACGAATAACTGGGCTTATAAGTATTCTTATCAAGCATCAAGGTTGTTAATAAGTGATGCCCTAGAAAAATATCCGAGTATTAAATTAATAATTGATCTTCATCGGGATAGTTCAAGTTATGAAAAGACGACAACTAATATTGAAAATATTAATTATGCAAAAGTATTATTTGTAGTTGGTGGTGAATATGATAATTATGAAAATAATTTAAATGTTGCGAAAAAAATTAATAACATAATAATTTCTAAATATCCTAATCTTTCAAGAGGAGTACTACTAAAAAAAGGAGCAGGAGTTAATGGAATTTATAATCAAGATTTGTTTAATGAAGCCATTTTATTAGAGATGGGAGGTCAATATAATACAATTGAAGAAGTTAACAATACAGTTAACATTATTGCTTCTTGTATATATGATTATTTAAATGAAAGAACAAGTTAAAAAACCTAATTATTTCTTACGGATAATTACTATTTTATTTATTATTTATATGGGCTTATATATTGCCATAAGTAATGGTTATTACGAAAATATGTTACGGGAAGAAGTATTAATTACCAAAGATAATATTAAAGAGTTTGAAAGTGACATTAAAAGTGGTAAACCAATCGATTTAAAAGATTATCAGAAAACTAAAAGCCATGATTATGGTAATATCTTTAATAAAAGTGGTCGTTTTTTGGGTGAAAAATTTGATTATGTTGTAAACGATGGAATATCTAAATTCTCAGGACTTCTTAAGGAACTTTTTACTAATGAACAAAATGATAATGAAGCCCCCGAGAATTAACACATAATATTTATATAAAAATACTTTAATCATCGAATGAAAAATTACTTTAGAAGAAGTAAGAATAATCGTTAAAATAATAATTATTATAAATAATAAATTATTATATTTTGTAGGCAATGCCTTTTTTAAATTATGGGCAAAAATAGCAATACTAATAATAATGTCATTACCCCAAATGAAAGCAAAAATATTTTCTACTTTTTCAATAAAAGAAAATATACTAATTGATTTTAATACCATATACTCTGGATAACGATAGATATTTATTAGATTTATCCCAATTATTCCTAAAATAATAAAGACTGAAAAAGTAATACTAAGAGAAGCAATTAAATATCCATAATTTTTTTCTTTTCGATTCATTTTAGTATCTAAAAATAAAAAAGGAGTTACACTAGTAATAGCAAAACTAAAAGCGGCTAACATAATATTTTTAATGTTGGTACTAAACATTGGTTTAAAATTACTAATATCAATCTTAAAGATTAAAGCAAGAACTATTAGGATATAAGCAATCGCAGAAAATACAAAGAGATTAGAACTTACTCGGTTAATTACTTCTCTTCCTTCATAAACTAAAAAGATAACTACCGCCATAACACATAGATTAACTGCTAATGGGGGAGTGTTATAGAGATAAAAAGAAGTAATATATGTTTCAAATACTAATAAATAATTTATGATGATAAAAGTGCCAAAAAACACCATTAAAAACTTAGGAATATGATGGTTACTAGTAATATTTATAATAAATAATCCTATAATCGTCCCAATAATACATGAGATAAGAGCATCAACGTTAGCTAGTTTAAAAATTAAACTAATACCGACGCCAAAAAATAGACTGCGAAAAATAAATACTGCAACGGAGATATAACTTTTACGAATCATTTTTCACCTCGAATGTTAAACCGATTTTTTCAATTGTAACAATAACTTCTAGTTCAATTGGTAATTGTTTAAAAACATCTTTTTTTTCTTTTTCTTTTTTATAGTAACGTTCATTAATCCCTAAAATATCACTTTCATAATGTTTAATAGTATTATAAAAATTAGTTAATTTTTTTTTCATAATTTCTTCATACTTTTTATTTAACTCTTCTAATTTTTCTTTATTTGCTAATTGGGTTTCACTATTATATTCAATTAGGGATGCCATTAAATTTACTTTAATATTAATTTTATCTTCAATACTAATTTTGGTTTCACCATTATACATTCTTACAGAAGTATTATCTGTATGAACATTAATATTTTTAATATTATTATTTAAAATATTAAAGCTTTTAATATCTTCACTATCAATATAAGTTGCAATTTTCTTTCCATTTAATATTGCTAGTTCATCAAAAATAAAAGTATTTTCAATAAAACTAGCACAAGGCAGGTAAGCATCTATCCCATAAGATAGATAATCACTAACAATATCATGAAAGTATAAGTCTTTAGCAGCATTATTATTTAAGTCATTTTCAATTAATCCTTTAATTATTTTACTGGCTATTTTAGTACTTTTGGTTTGATGATTAATTAACTCGCTTGCTAATTCTTTTTTACTAACGATTAAGTTTACTGTACTAGATATTTTAGGACTACGTAAAATATAATCGGCTACTTCATCAAATTTATGTTCTAAAATTTGATTACTAATAACTAGTAATTCGACATGGGCATAAAAAGGTTCTCTCGTTATTTTAGTTTCTAATATATAGAAAGCATCGGATAAACGTTTTGCTTTGGCATCAATGTAATATACTTTTTCTTCACTAGATTCTTTACTATCACTACTTTTAGAATCATCAATAATTTCTAAAGTAACGTAGTATTCATTATCTATATAATCAATTGCTATGGTATTAATTATGGCCAGTTCATCTAGTTCTTTAAAGTCATAACAACCCGTAATAAAAAATAAAACCATTATTATAAGTATTATTTTTTTCATTTTCATCACCTTTGTTTTACAATATTTTTTTTACTTAAATTTTTCGAACGAAAAAACTGCTTATATAATGGAACTTGAAAAACTGATTTAAAGAGATAATGTTTATCTAATGGAGCAGATGGTAGGGAAGTAGGTTTATGAAGACTAGTACGACTGTTTAATCGTCCTAAAAAATAAATCGTAGTTAACATGATTCCAAAAAGACCAAAGAAACCAGCACTTATTAAGAAAAGATATCGATAGTGACGAATGGAATTAATAAAATCAATATCAGTAAATATTAAACTTGAAATAAAAGTAATCGCTATAATAATTATCATAATTGGTGATACTATTCCAGCGGTAACGCTAGCTTCTCCAAGGATTAAAGCCCCAAGGATTGATATGGCACTTCCATAGTTACTAGGAAATCGAATATCACTTTCACGTAACATTTCATAAGTAAATAACATAATTAAGGCTTCGATAATGGAGGAAAATGGTACCCCTTGACGTTCTTTGGCAAAACTTATTAGTAAATTAGTGGGAATTGATTCTTGATTATAATTAGTTAAAGCAATATATATTGCGGGGAGGGTTAGCGTTATGATAAAACAAATGATTCGTAATAATTTAAGATGATTAATTCCTTTAGGTTCACTATAATTATCCAGAGGGGGATTTATAAAATCAATGATGAATACTGGAACGACTAGGACAAAAGGAGAATTATCACATATTACTGCGACTTTACCATCTAATAGGGCATTAACAACATAATCAGGTCGTTCGGTTTTAAATGAATTAGGAATAAAAGATTGTTTTTCGTATTTTTCAATATAATTAGCAATATAACTAGAATCAATTATTCCGTCAATATCAATCGTTTCAATAATATGACATAATCGATTAATAGTTTCTTTATCAGCAATATTATTCATATAAATTACACCAGTTAAGTTCTTAGTACTTTTTCCTAACCGATATTCTTTTATAGCTAATTGGGGACTCTTAATTCGTCTTCTAATTAAACCAAGATTAACTTGATAACTTTCTACAAAAGCATCTTTAGGACCATTAATTGACATTTGAGTCTCTGGTGTAGTAACACTACGAATGATGTTAGCCTTAGTTTCTAAGGCATAAATATCATTTTTATGAATAACTAAAGTATAACCATTATTTAAGTAATAATTAATTTCTTTACTGGTAATTTTTAAGGTTTTAGGAGCCCCAATTAAATTATTTAAATTAGTTGTTTTTTTATGGATATTTCGATATAAATAATCATTTATTTTATCACTACTACAAAGACTTTCTAAAAAGATAATATTAATCTTAAAAAAAAGATTAAGCTTTATTTCCCGACTTATTAAATCAGGACTATCCTTGTAGTTGGCTTCTATTTTTTTTACAATATCCATATAATCACCTGTCTATAGTATTTTCATTTTTATATAAAAATATGTTAAAATATAACTAGGTGACTTAAGATGCAGTATGAAATAATAAAATTTGATAATTTAGGAAGAGGAATAACATATGTAAATGGTGTTATTACTTTTGTAAGTAATACAATTATTGGTGATATAGTTACTTTAAATTTAGTAAAAGAAACGAAAAAATATAATGAAGCTAAGGTAGTTAACTATTGTTTACGTGGTCCTAAATATATTGATTATAAGTGTCCTTTAAGTAATCTTTGTGGTGGTTGTCAATTAGCTAATATAAGTTATCAAGAGCAATTAGATTATAAAGTAGATCGGGTAATTCGATTATTTAGTAAATATGCAAGTACTACAGTTAATCCGGAAATTATTAGTTGTGATGAAGTCTTAAATTATCGGAATAAAATTACTTTAAAAGTAGTCAATCATAAAATTGGTTATTTTAAAGATTCTAGTCATGAATTAGTTGAAATCAATAATTGCTATATAGTGAGTAATGCAATTAATGATTTTCTAAAAGATATAACTAAATGTAATATTAATAATGGGGAAATCGTAATTAGAAGTAATTATAATAATGAATTATTAATTTGGATAAAAAGTGATGATAAAATTAGCATTCCAGATTTAAAGGATAAAAAAATAGTTGGCATAGTAGTAAACGATAAAACTATTAAAGGAGAAAACTTTTTTCTCGATAAAATAAATGATTTATGGTTTAATGTATCATACAATTCTTTCTTTCAAGTAAATCGAAATATTAATAGTAAGTTATTTAATCTAGTTACATCTTTTTTAGAAAAAACAGATAATGTTTTAGATTTATATTGTGGAGTAGGAACACTTAGTATTAATGCCGCTCAAAAAGCAAATAAAGTACTAGGAATCGAAATAGTAGAAAATGCCATTAAAAATGCTTTAATTAATAAGAAAATAAATAAATGTGATAATGTTGAATTTATTTGTGGTGATGTAAAAAAAGCCATTACTAAAATAAAAATGGATTATAATACCGTTATTATTGATCCACCAAGAAGTGGTATTGATAAAGATAGTCTTAATTTAATAATTGATAATAAATTTGAAAAAATAATATATATTGCTTGTGATCCTAATTCACTAGTAAGAGATTATAATCTATTAAAAGATAAATATGATTTAGATAAAATCTATTTATTAGATATGTTTCCTAATACATACCATGTTGAATGTGTATGCGTTCTGAAACTACGTTAAACCCTTGTAAAATAAGGGA
>CAYPXM010000016.1:0-3269 GCA_964415015.1 uncultured Muribaculaceae bacterium
TATCAAAAAACCACACCTAGTGGTGCGGTTGAAATTTCAATTTAGGAAAAAATTATGTAATTTATATTACATAATTTTTTTTATTTTTTAAAAGCATAAAGTGTTTTAACCTCTTTAATACTTAATTCACGATATTTTCCCTCTTTTAAACCTGATAAATCCAAAAATGCATAGGCATTTCTTTTTAATTTTAACACTTTAAATCCGAATGACGCAAAAATATTTTTTACAATATGATTTCGGCCTTCAATTATTTGCAACTCAATTATAGAAGTGTTGTTTTCACGATTTTGTTTTCTAACTTTAAAATGTACAATATTAGTTTTTCGTCCGTCAATCATTATTCCTTTTTTTAAAGAATCAATATTATCTTTACTTAATAATCCATTTATTTTAGCTGTATAGGTTTTTATAACTTCGTTTCTTGGATGAGTTAATATATTCGTTAATTCTCCATCATTAGTTAATAATAAAACTCCAGTAGTATCATAGTCAAGCCGACCAATGGGGTAAATTTTTTCGGTTGTTTCTATTAAATCAACTACCGTTTTTCGACCCAATTCATCATTTGTAGTGCTCACGGTTTTAGCAGGTTTATATAATAAATAATATCTTTTTATATCATTCATAACCATGTTTACTCCATCAACAACGATATTATCATTATAATTAACTTTATAACCCATGGTAGTAATTACTTCACCATTAACAATAACTTTACCTGATTTAATTAATTCTTCAGCTTTTCGTCTTGATGCATAGCCATTATTTGCAATAATTTTTTGTAATCGTTCCATCTCAATCACCGATGTAATTATATCAGTTAAATAGTAAATAAACAATAAAAATACTCGATAATATACCAATAAAATCTGCAAATAGACCAACAAGTAAGGCATATTTCGTTTTAGTAATTCTAATACTTCCAAAGTACAATGCAATAATATACATTGTTGTATCAGTACATCCTTGAATAGTTGATGCTAATCTTCCAGTGAATGAATCAGGTCCAAATTTACCCAAAATGTCACTTAAAATAGCAAGAGATGCACTACCTGATATAGGTCTCATCAAAGCCATTGGAATTATCGCTTTTATAGCATCACTAAAAAAAGCAATACTATTAATAATATAATCAAGTACTCCACTATTAGTAAAAATATTAATAGCAACTACCATAGCGAGTAAGGAAGGGACTATTTTATAAGTCATTACTAATCCTTCTTTTGCTCCTAATAAGAATGAATCATAAATACTATTTTTTTTGAATAAACCATACCCTAATATATATATTATAGCGAGTGGAATTAATAAATTATTTATTATTTGCATGTTTTCTCCTCATATAATAATCTAAACCTAACCCTGCTATAGTAGATAAAATAGTAGCTAATAATGAGGTAATAATGATTTCAGTAGGATTATTACTTCCAAAAGCTAGTCGAAGCGCTATAACAGTTGTAGGGATAATAGTTACTCCACTAGTATTTAATACTAAAAATGTTATCATTTCAGAAGTTGCTTCATTTTTTTTATTATTACTCTTTTGCATTTCTTCCATTGCCTTTAGTCCAAATGGAGTTGCCGCTGATCCCAACCCAATTGCATTGGCAGCAATATTTGAAGAAATATATGCAATTGCTTTATGATTATTTCTTAATCCAGGTAATAATTTCAATAATAATGGTTTAATAAATAACGCAACTTTATCCAATAAACCACTTAATTCTGCAATTTTTAAAATTCCTGTCCATAAAATCATTAAGGGCATCATTTCATAAATCAGGGTAATTGCTTTTTTACTACTATCGAAAATAAGTGGATTTATTTTATCAATGTTTCCCGTAAATATACAAAAAAATACACCAATAGATATAAGAATAAACCACAAATAATTAATCATAATAGCCTCGATTTATAAATGAAAAAATATTTATTTTTCTTTTTTCTTCCAATAGTATTGGATAATTATTAATTAAATCTGATCCTAAGAATACATTAGTAGAACCGACAATTTCTCCTGTAACTGGCTTAATTCCAATAAACAATTCATTGACAATATTTAATTTTTCTAATTCTCTACTGTTTAATAGTATTTTGCAATCTTTTTTATAATCTAATAAAAAATCTTTATATATATTATCAGGATCATCTATTTTTTTTATTTTTTCACACGGATTATAATTTTTATATTCTTTAAAAATTTTTTGATAAGTGGTTAAATGATCAAAAAAATCATTTCCATCATTTAAAGTCACTATAATAATTGTTTTATTATCATCCCTCGCAGCACTAACTAACGTGCGCTTGGCCTTTTTTGTAAATCCCGTTTTACCCGCAATTATTTTATCATAAGAAAATAACAATTTATTTTTATTTGTCCAATCATACGTTTTAAAATTTGATTTATAACGATATTTTTTTGTACTACTTATCTTATTAAATACTGGATTATTTATGCAATAAGCAAGCAATAAAGCCATATCATATGAACTTGATATATTACCTATCCCATCATTATTTTCTAAACCGCTACTATTAATAAATTTTGTATTTTTCATTCCAATTTTTTGTGCGTACTGGTTCATTATAAGGGCAAACTTATTCATATCACCCGCATAATAATTTGCTAAGACAAGAGCAGCGTCATTTCCAGAACGAAGTAGCAACCCGTATAGTAGCGCCTCTACAGTCATTTTTTCACCTGGTGATAGATATATATTACTACCAAAAGATTTTAAAACTTCATTATCGACAAGGATTTCTTCACTCAATTTTACATTTTCGATTATTATAATAGCAGTCATTATTTTGGATGTACTTGCTATTAACTTTGGTTTGTTAATATTCTCTCCGTCTATTACCCGAAAAGAATCTGCATCCATAACCACATAACTTTCTGCACTCATACCCATGACATATATAGGAAATAAAAAGACAACTATTCCAAAAATTATTTTTTTCATATTTCACCTATATAAATATATCAATTTAAACATCAAAAAAGACATCTTATGATGCCTTTTGTGCAAATTTTTTTAATTTCTCTTCAAAAATATTTTTAACTTCTGAATACAAAGTAATATCCTCAATAGTTTCTACATTTAATCCATCTTCACTTTGAGATGCTTTGAAGATTTCTAATTGATCACTTGTTGTATTTTCATCGGTAATATTAGAAACAAGAATAAATGCCTTATCTTGATAATTGAGAGTACTTAAAATAACATATTGCAACTCATTTGATAATGTAATAGCTTGTAATTTAT
>CAYPXM010000016.1:3279-13750 GCA_964415015.1 uncultured Muribaculaceae bacterium
TTTCCTTCTCCAATTTCAAGAAAACTTTTTTGTTCTTCGGTTAAATCATCATATACCGTAGGATTAACTGCTTTTAATTCTTCTAATCTATTTATTACTGCTTCTTTTCCACCATTTTCATAATAATTATGTAATGATAGCCCTAAAATTCTTCGATTTTCTGCTTCTGTATTAGGGACATTAACTACATCTGCTTTATCACTTGATTGCTTCTCAATTATATTTTCAATATCATCTTTTTTAACTTCATTAAAACTTGAATCAATTTTATTATCAACTGGTATTAACGAAGGATCAATAATAACTTTATCCGTTTCATCATTCTCGATTACCTGAACTTTTTTATTTTTTATAAAAAGAGTACCATTTTTAATTTTTTCAAATAAACTAGATGCAATATTTGAATTAGCTTGAGCAATCTTTACAACTTTATGTTTTTCATTTAAAGGTAGTGGTTTAACAGTTGGTGAACCGATACTTTGTAGTCTTTCATACCATGCTTTTCTCAATTCATAATTTTCGTCTGATTTATTAATATTTAATCCATTAGGATTTGTAATGCTTGGGGGCATTTCATTATTTTTAGGTTTAATATGTTCATTAACCAATTCCATATTATCTATAACTTCTGGAGTTTTTGTAGTTTCAGCTTCAATAGTGTCCTCAATAATTTTTTCGACTTCTTCATTATCAGCTTTTAACGGCTCAATTTCTTTTGTTTCAACTTCATTTGTTTTCATATTTTTTTGATTAAATTTTTCGATTAATTCTGCTCGCATAATTTGAGCGTCCATACCTTTTTCTGAGCCTTGTTCCTTTTGAATATAATTTTCTAAATAATTAATTTGTTCTTCAATAGTCATATTGTCAAAATCTTTTTTTGTTATACCAAAATATGAATTCTTGTCGGCATTATTTTTTTCTTCGGTTTTTTGACTAGTTTTTTTGCTATTTTTTTTCTTTGATACTTCGTTTTTCTTAATTACCTTTTTTGCACTCTTTTTTTCCTTTTTAACTATGGAATTTGTTATATTTAATTTACTCTCTATATCAATAATATATTTTTCGAGTTTTTGATTATATATTTCATAATTCTTATTATTTTCAATATTAACATTTAATTCGTCATTGTCAAAATAATTATCAGCATCAAGATCATTATCCAGCATTTTACTTTCAATAATAAAATCTCTTTCTTGTTGTAATTTATCGATTACTTTTTGTGCATTTAATTGATTTTTCTTATTTTTTTTATATTGTTCTTTTAAATACTCTAATCTTTCCTGTAATACAAATTCACATTTTTTAATCTCATCATCACAATTATTTTTTTTAATATTTAATAATTGTTGTTCATTATAAAGATTATAAAATAACTTAATAACATTATCTTTAAATAGATTATCAATTTCACTATCCATTTTAAATAATTTACATGTTTCATTTTTTAAGTTAATTAATCCTTGTATTTTTATTTTAATATCGTCTCGAACAAAATCTCCCAAAGAAAGAAGATCACTAATTTCGCTTTCTAGATCTCTATATTCCCCATTATTTTTAAAATTATTTTCGATAAATTCCATTAATAATTTATTATTAGATAATAGTTGGTTACTTCGTTTTTCTTTAGCTTTTGCCTTGTTAAATAAAATAATATCACTATTAATTTGTTTTTCTAATCTTTCAATAAAGTCATTTGATATATTCATAGTATCATCCTTCTTCTTGGGTATGCTACACCCTATTCTACTATACTAATTATACCTTATCTATTCGAAGAAATAAAGTATTATTTAACATAAAAAAACATTTCAAATTAGAAATGTTTAATAGGCATAAGTACCATTTATTTTTTGTAGGTCTTCATTTGTAAGTTGTATCACTTGCCATTTATTATCCTTTTTTTCCACTGATACTGTTATATTGTATTCAATCGTCTCTTTTTGTTTTTTCATTTCATCTAGTTTGTAATCAATATATTTACTTGTATCATAAACCCCATTGGTTTCAAATTCTTTAGCATTATCATTTAAATATTTTTCCGATTCTTTTTGCGATGCATATAAATCATAAACAGTTATTTTTACATCAACCGTTGCTTTATCACCATCATATTTTTCATCAACTATTTCATATTTTAATTTCTTGTATTGTTCTTTAAATATTTCCTCATATTTCTCTTTTTGATCATTCGTCAAACTCATAGTATCCATCGTATCTTTCAAACTTTTTTCCACTGATTCGTCATAGTTACGATAGTTATTAAAATATTTTTTTACAGCGCCACTAGCCGAATTTAGTCCACAAGAACAACCCGTAAATAAACATAATGCTAAAATGAATGCAATTATTTTTTTCATATTTCTCTCCTTTGTAATATTTTTAACTAAAAATTATTTTTTATACCATTTTAGAAGATAAATTATTATTATCATAATCATTATACCTACAATTATTCCTGATTTTAATAAGTAATTAAACCAATATTTTAAGGTATAACCACATATAATATAGTTAAATGAAAATATTAATACGATAATATAAATACTTAATAACCATAAATTTATTAAATAGATTATTTTTTTTATCATACTAATAATATTTCTTTTTTTTAATTTTTAGTATATAATTTAATAGATATTAAAAAAGAAAGAATCAGTTTATTGATGGTAAAGAGAAATGATTAATTTAATAAAATACATAGTTTTAGGCATTATCCAAGGTTTGACGGAGCCACTTCCAATATCAAGTAGTGGGCATTTATTATTATTTAGAGAAATATTTAATACTAATATGTTCAATGACTTAAATTTTGAAATATTTGTAAATTTCGGTTCTTTTGTAGCTATTTTCATTATATTTTATAAAGATATAATTAATATATTTAAAGATTTTTTTAGTTATATTTTAAATAAGAAAAATCGAAAAGAATCATTTATTAACTATAAATATGCATGGTTAATTGTAATAGGTAGTATCCCCGTTGGAATAGCAGGATTATTACTTAAAGATTATCTAGAAAATTTATTAAGTAACGTTAAAGTTCTTGGTATTGCATTTATTATCACTGCTCTTGCAATTTTCTTAGTTCGTAAGATAAAAGGTGAAAAAACCGATAAAGATATAACTATTAGGGATGCCATAATCATTGGATTAATGCAAGTTATTGCTCTATGCCCAGGAATTAGTAGAAGCGGTACCGTGTTGGTCGCTTGTCTATTATGCAATATCAAACGAGAAAATGCCCTAAAATATACATTTATGTTATACTTCCCAGTTAGCATAGCTTCATTCTTATTAGGTGTTATTGATATAATAAAAGAACCAACAATTGGTAGTATTATTATTCCTTACATATGTGGAATGATTATGGCTGGCATCGTTACTTTCTTTACTTATAAGTGGCTTTCAAATTTGGTTAAAAAAGGCAAATTATGGTATTTTTCTATTTATTGTGTTATTTTATCAATTTTCATATTCATATATTTTCGTTAAAAAAAGATGAATTTTTTATTCATCTTTTTTTATAGCTAATTCATCGTAATCAACATGATTTATTGAATCAAATCTTTTAGTAATTTTTTCAGTAGTGACATGAATGTCTTTAACATCCTTATTTACAGTATCAATGCTTCGCGATAATTTATCCCATCGTTCTTTATAACGTTCAAACTCAAAACTTAATTTATTTAATTCCGCATGGATAACTTTTGCATATTTATCTCGCTCCAAATTTTTGACAATCATACTAATTATAGATAATGTAGACATAAGCGTTGTTGGACTAGTTATCCAAACTTTATGTTCATAGGCATATTTTAATATTTCCGGATGATAAGCGTTTATCTCAGCAAATATGGCTTCAGCTGGTAAAAATAATATAGCTTCATCACTCGTTTCGCCAGGAATAATATATTTACTACTTATGGCATCAATATGCTTCTTAAAATCACTTTTAAATAATTTTAATGATCCCTCTCGTGCTTCTTTACTAGCGCTTTTATCAGTCATTTTTTCAAAATTTTCTAGAGGGAACTTAGAATCAATACATATAGTTCCTAAAGGTTTAGGAGCATATAATATGGCATCACTTATAAAACCATTACTCATTTTATGTTGAATATCAAATATTCCTTGATTTTTTTCACCAAATACACTATTTAATATATAATTTAAATTAACCTCTCCAAAAATTCCACGTGTTTTTTTGTCGGTTAATACACTTTGTAATGATATTATATCAGTTGATAATCCATCAATTTTCTTTTGCGCCTCATCTATTTTTGATAGCCGTTCTAAAACATTATTAAATGTCTTATTAGTTTTTTCAAAATTAGCATCAATTCGAGCATTTACTTTTTCATCTATAGCCCCTAACTTATTTTCTATTTTATCATTTAGTTTTTCAAAATCAGAAGTCATAATTTTTGAAAAGTCTAATTTAAAATCTCCAATTTCTTTAATTATATTAGTTTCAAAACGTCCTAATCTTTCTATATCATCACGATTATTTTTTTTCACCAATAAACTTAATAATACTAATATTATAAGTACTATAAGTAATGCTAAAATAACATATTCCATATTTATTTCACTCCTAACCATTTATTCATATAATGACTAATTAAATAAGCTAATAAAACCATTATAGCAACCTTAATCAATATATATGGATTTCTAAAACTTTCAACTAAACTAGTACCAATAAAGCCCCAAAAATAAACCATAAATATCTTACCAATCAATAATGAACAAATAAATGTTTTTTTACTGACATTATCGGATAATGCAGCACAAATATTGATTAAAAATGCTGGGGCGAAAGGGATAGCCATTATAATAGATAATTTTACCAAATCTGCTTTGTTGGTAAAACTCATAACTTTCTTAATTTTCTTTTTATCTCTTAATTTTCGATCAAAAAATTTTTTTAAACCTTTTCTAACCATTATAAAAGATAAATAACATCCAACAATGGTAAATAAATAAGATATAATAATGCCTAATATATTGCCGAGTATTAAACAATTTAAGGCTATAAATAGACATAATGGTAATACTGGAAGAATAGACTCAACAATTATTATTAAAGACGCTAAAATTGGCCCAAAATACCCCATCGCCAATATTAAAGATTCTATATATTCATATAAGTTGTTTAAAAATTCATTCATACTAATCACTAAATCTATTATACACTATAAATAAGAAATAATAAAAAAAAGATGATGTTATTCATCATCTCCAAAAAAATCATCAAAAAATTCATCATCAGTTATAACATTCTCATTAACAACCACACTATCGGCATCTACATTGATAATTGGTTTTTGAGAACTAGTTTCTGGTTTAACATCAGGCCCTTTTATATGGTCATCAGTTTTTACATCTGGTTCATTATAAATATTAATTGGCGTAAAATCCTCATTAATATTTTTAAATCCCTCATTCTTTATTGAATCTTTTTCCAAATGATTATCAGATACTTTTTTATTTTGTTCTTCCATTTCCTTCTTTTCTTCGGCTTCCATCTCCGCAATACGTCGATCAATGTCTTTTAACATGGCATCTAAATCTAAATTGTTAGCTGGTAATCCTGGTTCACGATTAAATGGATTGTGATCACGATTAAATGGATTAGGATCTCGTTCAAAAGAATTTGGCCGATTAGAACTAAACGGATTTGGTCGTTCACTCATAAATGGATTAGATAGTCCCCCACCAAAAGGATTAGCTTTAAAATCCGGAGAATTAATCCCTGATTCTTTCATTTGTTTTTCTTTTTCTACTTTAACAAATTCTTTTAAATCAAACATTTCTACTGGTGCTACTTCACGCAATGGATATTCAGAAATTGTTTTTTCAAATCCCCAATTGACATCTTGATCAGGTGACAACTGAGTACGAAAAGGATCCATACGTAAACGTTTATAAATTGCTTCTCCTAATTTCATTTTTTGTAAATCAGTTACTGATACTAATGGCGTTGATGAGGTTTTTTCTTTTTCTTTAGATTTAACCTCTCCACACATTTTACTAATTTCTTCAAGAGCACTAATTTCAGTACTTATTAAATAAACTATATTACCACAATTTCCTTTAATTACTTCGGCAATATTTTCACCATAAGTATCTTTTAATTGGGCAAAATTTTGAATAATAAAGGTAAAACGAATATCTCGACTACGAGCTGCAGAAACCATGGCATCTACATCATTAAGTGGTGGCATATTGGCAAATTCATCTAGTAAGAAATTAGTACGATATTTTAATTTTCCACCATTTTTTTGGGCTACATCGATTAAACATTCATAGCATTGTTTTACAAAAATTGTAGATAATGCATGATAGGTCTTTTTTTCATCATGAATTATCATGAATACGGCGGTTTTTTCTTCACCAATTTTTTTCATATCAAAATCGCTATGGCCTAACATTTCACTCATAGAATCACGAGTAGAAAATATTCTTATCTTTGATCTAAAAACTGATATTATACTTTGTTTTGTTTCATTTGGAGCGTTTATTGTTCCAGATGCAAATATGCTGGCGGTATTACGGTCACCCTTCATATTAAAATATTCATTGATAAAACGTGATCCAGCAAATTTATCTTCACCAACTGTTGCCATATTACTAATACTATTTAAGTTCACTTCGGCTTCTTTAGCATCTTGGAATAACCCCATTGCAAGTCCACTAAAATAATCGCTAGCTTGTTTTTCCCAGAATGGGTCAGCACTATTTTTCTTATCGATCAATATATTCATAGCAACGTCTTCAAGTAATTCAATCGCTTTGTCAGTATTACCAGCTTTGTAATAACTATATGGTAAACTTAGTGGATTCCAGGCATTACCGTTTTGTGGTTCCCGAAAATTTAATAAGATAATATTATATCCCATTCGTTTTAATGTTTCAGCGCTCTCACGATATAATTCACCTTTAGGGTCAGTAATAATCATACTTTCACCTTTTTTAGCTAATAGCTTAACCGTAGGCTTAACAATCGATTCTGATTTACCACATCCAGTAGAACCTAAAACAAGAGTATGATATTCACCATTATCACACCAAATTTCTTTACCGTTATTAATTATTGGTATACCAGCTGATGAAATAGTATTATTATTTGGAATAACTTTTTCTACCCCTTTGGCATTTTTCATTTCTTTTTGATCACACCAACGACTATAACCTTTTTCTTTTTTATCCCCAAATAATAAGCCAAATCCGCTTCCTTTTTCCTTATCAAATATGTAAGAAGATACACTAGTAAAAATTACAATGATAGCTACAATAAAAACTATTAAAGTAACTGGAAGATATGGTAGTAATAAGCCTCGAAAAGGATTTAAACCATAAAATACCCCATCATTTCCTAAGGAATAAAAATTTACAACTAATATTGAAGATAATAATAATAATAGAACCGCAAATATTACAAAAATCAAAAAATCTCGCGGTGTAATTCTAAATTTCACAAAAATTCCTCATTTCCTATTTATTATAACATATTTTATTTATTTAATTTTCTTTTTTTACTAATAATAAAGATTATTAATAATACCACTAATACGCCTAACAATATTAGGACATAAAACAATTCATTTTTTTCTTCTTTACTACCATTTGAATTGATTTCTTTTGGCTTATACTTTAAATAAATACTTGTGTTTTTGGCATTACTACGATTAATATTCCAAGTATATGTATCACCATTAATATTTTCAGTATTAACATCGATAACCGAATTAGGTAGTTTAATAGATATAGTAACATTACTTAAATCAGGATACTTGTCAATGCATGTAAATCCACGACTAGTTGAAATAATGTAATAGTTATCTTCATCTAAAGCAAAATTAAAATATTTGAAACAGGAACGAATAATATTCGAATTACTATATTCTTTGTTTTTAAAAGTAGTAAATAAATTGATATAATTTGGTTCTTTACTAATGTCATAATATTTATATCCATCAACTTTTTCAATGGTTTCTGAACCAGTTGAATCATTAGCATCAACTAACACTGGCATTTTATATTTTTTAATATTTTCTACTTCTTTATCAGTTTCACTGAAAACATATAAATTCTCTTCAAATTCATTATTATTATCAATTGTAATGTTGTATGAAGCACTACATCCACTTAATAAAAATATTAATAGAACCAATCCACAAATTTTTTTCATATTCTCCTCCTATACTTGGGGATAATTTGCTATTCTTTGATTATTAGCATTATTGTAAAAATCATCCATTTTAACTATAGTCATATTACTTTTTATCGAAGCTGTTCGAATTCGCATTCCGTGTTCTTTACCACTTGCTTCCGCAATTACATAATTATTATTAGATACACCAATTATTAAAACAATATGCCCAGGAGTGTGAATTAAATCACCAGCTTGCCCTTTACAACTATTGTTATTAGCATTACATGTTTTACCGATTGATTTATAATCACTAGCACTACTCATTGTATTTTTAAATCCACCATTGTATATTGCCCATGCAATAAAGGCGCTACAATCCGGTCCGTAATAATAGTATGGTCCGAAGTCACCATAATAGAAACCACCATTAAATTTTGAACCCCATAATCCATCAACTCCATAAGTTGAACCATTGACATAACTATTACCCATTATGCCATTGTTGTGGCCACCACTATATGTATAAGGTAAATGAATATTATAATTTTGTTTTAAGGTACCAATTAATGTTGAAGCCGCTTTTACAACTCCAGCTCGAGTTCCCACTCCAGCATTACGAACGTTACTATAAATTGTTTGATTTAAACTATTGACATTGCTTCCTTTTGCATTTAGATAACTAGCTAATGGTTCATGTAATTCAGAAGAACCATCAGTACTGGCAATGTTTTCACCACTAAAGAACAAAGCATCAGCTATTTTAGCTATTTTTCCCGTTTCACCATAATAGTATTTAAGAATTTGCTCATATGTATATCCAGTTTCAGCTAAATATTTAGCTCCCCACTGACTCATTCCTTTACCATGATTTCTATCTGCATACCATTCAAGATTATTATATAAATATGAATTATTTTTTACCCAACTAACAGGTATTTTTTGATCTTTTTGTTTTAAAGTATAATAATTATCATCAACACTTTTTAATGCAAAAGCGTCATACATTGTATTTAATATGTCGCCATTCATTACAAATATCAATCCAGATGTTTCTTTTACAGCACTAATAACAACATTATTTGTTGGAATGACAAAGGCTTGAGCACTTGAATCACCTTTAATACTACAATTAACATTTCGATTGTAAAAATAATTTCTTGCTGCTATTGAAAAAGTTTTATATACTTCAGGATTATTAAAAATGGCCGTTTCAGCTTGAACTACTCCAGCAACGTATTCCTCAAACTCATATGTACCGGGATTATCACCACTAGTAACAGTAACTGAATCACAATAATTATTAATAATTTGGTAACCAGTATTATCACTTAAATCCATATTATTTTGAGATAATAAAATAATAAACATTATAATGATCAATAATACCAATAATATTAAAGCGATACCAATAATAATCAAAATAACCCATCCAATTGGATTACTGACTAACGCTCCACCGGCTCCAGCGGCAGTAGCACCGGCTCCAGCAGCAGCTCCAGTTCCAGCGGCGGCAGCTCCAGTTCCAGCGGTAGTAGCACCGGCTCCAGCAGCGGCACCAGTTCCAGCTGTTGACCCAGCTGCACCAACATTAGTACCAAGAGATTTTGCCCCAGTTTTTAGAGCTTCTTTTCCAACTTGTTCACCAGCTTTTTTTCCTACTTCTTCGCCTGCTTTTTCCCCTACTTTTTCACCAATATTATTTGCAGAATTTCTACCAATATTATTTGGTTTATTTCTATTTAATTGATTTGGATTACTTGGATTATCCGGTGAAAGTTCTTTATTATTTAACTGATCCGGAGTTCTTTTATTTTGTAAATTAGCATTATCTTCATTAAGCTCATCTTTACTATTTTTACGTCTGCGAAAATTCTCATCAAAGTCATTATTATAATTTGAACTATTTTGTTGTTCTAATTCTTCTTGTTCCGATTCATCAATATTTTGACCATCTTTAAATTTATTGGTTACACCACCTACGGCATTTTCAAAATCGGCAAAAAGAGAACTCCCATTCTCTTTCTTTTCATCATCATTATTCATAATAATCACCACCTGACTAGAGGGTTAGCTTATAGACCGCCACCAGCTCCAAATATGTCTAATTCTTCCTGAGAAGCAACTACATTTACGCGCATTCTTCTACTTCCGCAAACAAATAATGCCTCTCCTTGTGTATAATATTTTATACTTTCACGTTCACGATCATTTAAATCGATTAATTTCGATAAATCTTCAACAGCTTGTTTCTTTAATCCCATTACAAGATAATATGATGCATTATCAAATATTGCTTTGCCATGCATTATT
>CAYPXM010000017.1:0-13566 GCA_964415015.1 uncultured Muribaculaceae bacterium
TAATTTTATACTTTTCATATGTTTCCTCACTAAAATGCATTTTAACAACCCTAAATCAAAATTTCTTTAGAAAAGTTAGGATTTCTTTTAAATTATACTTTTGATTATGTTCTTTAATATAAAATCTTTTATTACTTATTTCATTGATTTTATATTCATAAATAGTAAGATGAGTAGGTTTAGTAATTGTATATGTAATTGGTAATATGAATTGTAAATTGGTATTTTCAAGTACTTTTATTTTTCCGTTAGTAGTTTTATATGTATATTTAGTTAGTGTATCTAGTATTTCTTTATTAGGTTTTATAGTTTCAATTATTCTAAACTCCATAAAAAAATGTCCTCCTTCCTAGAAAGAGAACATCTTTGTTTTTATAAAATAAAAACTTACAAACCATATTGGTTCGTAAGCTGTTTTCAATTGGAGCAAGTGAGGAGAATCGAACTCCCATCCCAACCTTGGCAAGGTTATATTCTAACCATTGAACCACACCTGCATGTGAATTAATATTATCAAAAAACAATATAAAATTCAAGTCCTAAATTTACTTTTTATCGCAGTGGTGTTATAATAAATATTATATTGAGGTATGAAAAAATGAACTGGATAAAAAGAATATGTAAAAAGATATATTTAAATACGATTGATTATATTATTTCTAATCGATTATTTTTAGCATATGTTGTTTTTGCATTTATTGGAACAGTTATTTTACGATATGCTACTTTAGGAGATAAATTTGACATAGTAACTGGTGCAGTCGAATTAGCCTTTATCTTGATTTTAGGTTCTTTTGCATATCTATTTAAACCCCAAAAACGTTTTAAATATTTATTTATTATTTTATTTATTTTATACTTTATAAATTGTGCCAACTCCATTTATTATACTTTTTATGCGAACTTTACTAGTTTAAATTTATTAGCTAGTTTAAGTCAAACCGGTGAAGTAGCTGATAGCGTAATAGATCGATTACATATTATCGATTTCATATATATAATATTTTTAATTATATTTTACTATATTCATCGTTTATTGAAACGTTCAACTTACTATAATTATATGTCTTATTCGGGACATCCTAAAAAAATGTTTGGAAAAGTAATCTGTGTAGCTTTATTATTATTAATATTTGTATCTACGCAACTTACTAAAACAGATTATTCGCGCTTAGCAAAACAATGGAATCGTGAATATATAGTTAAACGATTTGGAATAATTATGTATCAAGGTAATGATATTATTCAAAGTTTAATTCCTAAATTTAATTCTTTTTTTGGATATGAAGAAGCGGTTAAAGAATATAACGAGTTTTATACTAATAATCAAATAGGGGAGTATACTAATAAATATACTAATATTTTTAAAGGTAAAAACATTATTTTTATCCACATGGAAAGTATTCAAAGTAATTTACTTGATATGTCATTTAATGGTAATGAATTGGTTCCTAATGTAAAAAAATTAGCTAATGAAGGAATGTATTTTAGTAATTTTTATCCGCAAATAAGTGTTGGAACATCTAGTGATACAGAATTTACCTTAAATACTTCATTAATGCCTGCTTTATCAGGAACAGTCGCAGTAAGTTATTATGATCGAGAATATTTAACGATTGAAAAATTATTAAAACAACAAGGTTATTATACTTTCTCAATGCATGGTAATAAAGCATCAATGTGGAATCGTGAAAAACTACATGCTTCTTTTGGTTATGACCGTTTCTATTCTGAAAAGGATTATGAAGTGACTGATGAAAACACCATTGGATTAGGTATTAGTGACCATGATTTCTTTATTCAATCATTACAAAAATTAGAAGAAATTGAACAAAATAATACCAATTATATGGGCACTATAATTACCTTATCTAATCATTCACCTTTTAATGATTTAGATAAATATGGTGATTATAGTCTTGCGGTTGAAACAAAAAAATATGACTCTGATACCGATACTTATAAAACAATTAGTGATGATTACTTAGAAGATACGGAATTAGGTAATTATTTTCATAGTTCTCATTATGCTGATATGGCCTTAGGAGAATTTATAGAATACATAAAAGATTCTAATTACTTTAATGATACAATATTTGTATTTTATGGAGACCATGATGCTAAAATAAGTAGAGAAGAGTATAATAAGTATTATAATTATAGTTATGAAGAAGGACGTAAATTAACTAAAAATGATGATAACTATAATGAATTTGATAGTTATGACTATGATATTGATAAAAATACTCCGTTAATTATTTGGTCTAAAAATGATACTTTAAATGATAAAATTAAAGGTACTTATAGCTATAAAATGGGAATGTATGATGTGTTACCAACCATAGGTAATATGTTTGGATTTAGTAGTCCTTATGCAATGGGACATGATATTTTTGAAACTAAAAATAATAATATTGTAATTTTTCCTAATGGTAATTTCATAACTGATAAAGTTTATTATAGTAATTCTACTGGAGAATTCAGAGTTTTAAAGAAAAATGCGACGATTGATGAACAATATATTGAAGATACTAAAAATTATATGGAAACAAGATTAGAAGTATCAAATAATATTATTGTTCATGATTTAATAAGAAAAGTAGGTTTAGTTCCAAAAGAAAGTGAGACAAAGGATGAATAAAAAGAGTTGGGCCTCTTTAGGCATTTTAAGTGTGTTAATATTAGCATTGTCAGCCCTTTTAGTATATCGGTTATTTTTCTATAATATGTTTAGACCAACAGTTGAAATAAAAGTTATAGATAAAATAGATGGTTATAGTTACAAACTGGAAGATCGTGATACTTCTTTATATGAGACTGAGTTCAACGAATTAAAAAAAATATTAAAAACTAAAGACTATGATGAAGAAGCTTATGCTAAAAGTTTAGTTAAATTATTTGTTATTGATTTTTATACTTTAGATAATAAATTAAATAAGTATGATGTAGGAGGGTTAGATTTTATTAAAGAAGATGACCAAGATACTTTTAAATCTAAAGCAATGGATAGTTATTATAAAAATGTTTTAGATAATACTTATGATAATCGTAAAACAAAGTATCCAATTGTAACAAAGGTATCAGTGGATAATATTGAAAATACTCCATTTAAAATAAATAATAAAAGTAATGATGCTTTTTTGTTAGATGTTACTTGGGAGTATGATAAAACATATGAAGCTTCAAAACATGCCATGATTACGGTATTAATTGAAGAAAATTTATTATCAATTGTAAATATTGAAACGATTAAAGCAAATTAAAACGGATTATTGATAATCCGTTTTTTTATTCATTTACATAGATTGTTAATGTACTATTAGGATTTAATACTGAACCATAACGTATACTTTGATCAACTATTATTCCACTTCCATAACTACTGTTATAAGTAAGGTTATCAATGTTTACATAACTAACATTTAATACTAGATTATTATGACTAGCAAAGTATTGAGCATCACCAATTGTTTTACCAATTAACTTAGTCATTGTAACATCATTTTTATTTCCCGTTAGTCCTTTACCATATATGATTGGTTCATAATCTTCTAAATAAGTATAATTAAAATCACTATAAGTATTTATTGTATCTTTTGATAAGTTATCTTTCATTACTTGTTTAATAGCACTCAGAGAAGAAGTATAATACCCTAAAGCCGAAGTTACAGTATTACTGCCAGCCAGATAAATTGGTAAATCATAATACTCTAAGTAGGTTTTATCAATGGTTATAAAGGAATCACCTTTAAGACTATTTTTTACCATTGTCTTACCAACAGTATAAAAGGATAAAATTTGATCAGTACTCATATTAGTACTCATATTATTTGTAATACTATTTATGATATTTTTAAATTCATTAAAAGACCGTACATCTTTAGCTTTTTTAGCAATAGCTTCAACTACTTTTTGTTGATTTTGAACGCGGTCAATATCGCCTCTAATTAAAGTCTTACGATGTCTTGCAAAAGCAAGAGCTTGTTCACCATTTAGTTTTTGATATCCTTTTTTTAAACATATAGTATTATTACCCCATAATCGATTAGAATCTTGTTCACAAAAATCTTTAGTAACATCTACTTCAATTCCCCCAAGGGCATTTACTAAATCAACCGCCCCTTTAAAATTAATTTTAACATAATAATCAATTTCTATTTCACTAAATTGCTCGACCGTATCAATGACACATTCAGTTCCATAAGCAGCACTTGAATTAATTTTAGCTTTAGCGTTTTTTCGACAACTAATTGGGACATACATATCACGAGGAATACTAAACATTGTTGCATTTAAAGTATTAGGATTAAAAGTAATAATCATTAAAGTATCACCATTAAAAGCTATATTAGCATCCAAACCATCTTTTTCTGAATCAACGCCCATTAATAATAAAGTAAATGGTTCGGTAAGAGGTTTATCAGTAGCAAGAGAAATGTCAGTATTTTTAATTCTTTTTCGATAAGAATCAATAATCTTTGTATCATTTTTAATATTTTTAAATACTTCTTCATTTTCATATAAAATAATATAATTACTAGTAATAAATAAAGCATCAATTTTATGATCATATAAATCCATTAGCATATCAATGTAATCATCATAATAAATAATTTCATTTTTAATATTATTATCACTGATATATTCTTTTGGTAATACATATCCTTCAGTATCATTTTCTTTATTAATCATCCCGATTTTACTATTTTTGGTTATCTTAGTATCAGATAAACTAATATAATTTGTTGTATATGTTACATATTCTTGATTTAAGCTATTAACTTTAGCAAAAATTGAATTTAGGAAAAAAGAACTAGTTAATAATATTATTATGGCTAAAAAATTTACTATTGATAAGAAAATAAATGTTTTTTTTCTTTTATCCATAATAGATAAAAATGCAAATATAAAATAAATAAATCCTAAAAAATAAATAAATAAAATACAAATTATTCGTAATGTTGTTTCAATTCCAGTTAATGATAAAACATTGGTAGTAATGAAAAAACAACTAATTATATATCCAATTAAAATGATAAAATAAGTTGCAATAGCGATCTTATTACGTTTTTTAAATTTTCTGATAAATGAATTCATCTAATCACCTTTTTATCTTATTAAATTATATACTATTTTTTAGCATGGGACAATAGAAACTTAACTATGTTAAATAAGTATCAAGTAATTTGACAAGTATTGTCTATTTATGTCTTTTTTTGTTATAATTAATTATAAGAATAGGAGAGTGTGCGTATGATTAAAAAAATATTAAGTATTTTTATATTATTTGTGTGTCTTTCTCCTGTATTAATTAAAGCCCAAACTGGGATTGCTAGTACTAATGGTGCTCCTGATTTAATTAATATTCGTTCTGATGCTAATATGAATAGCCCAGTTATTGCTCAAATATATTATGGAACCAAAGTAAATATTTTAGATACTATTATTACGGATCGATATACTTTTTATAAAATTAATTATGATGGTAAAAATATTGGTTATGTCGTTAATACATTAATTGATTTAGAACCCGAGTATCCAAGTGATGATACTTATTGTAGTTATCTTAAAAGTATTGGTTTTGATGAAAGTTATTGTCCATATCTAATTAAACTTCATCAAGAACACCCTAACTGGACTTTTACTGCCAACCGAGTAGATGCTAATTTTGACGATATAATAAGTGGAGAAGAGTATCAAAATTATATTCAAATTGATAGTACTTTTGATAAAAAATATTTTTTAGATAAATATATAACTAGTACTACCCCAAAAGAAGGTAATAACTGGTATGAATCTACTAATGCAATAAATGCATATTTCTTAGATCCCCGTAATTTCTTAAAAGAAAAAACTATATTCATGTATGAAGATTTAGGTTGTGATGATAATTCATATTGGCGTTTAAACCAAGATAAAGCTAAATCAACTATTACATCTATTTTTGGAAGTGGTTCATATTTAACTAATGAATATGATACTACTACGCCGGGAGCAACATATGGATATAATGATTTATTTATGGAAGCTGGACTAACCTATAAAATAAGTCCTATTCATCTAGCTACTAGGGTTCGTCAAGAAGGTGGAAGTAATAGTAATTATGTGTCTATTACGGGTAATTATAGTTCAATATATGTTGATAAGAATCGTGTCAGTCAAAATTTAAAAGGCTATTATAATTATTATAATATTGGGGCTTATGGAGGAACGAGTCCTGTCTTAGAAGGTTTAGTATATGCTTGTGGACCAAATTGTGGAAAATCAGCTACTTATCAACGGCCTTGGAATACGAGGAGAAAAGCTATTTTAGGTGGAGCTGAGCAGATAGCTAGTTCGTATATAAGTATTGGACAGTCTAATTTATATTTACAAAAATTTGATGTTATTTATCGCGAAGGTCGAATTCGTTTTTCACATCAATATCAAACTAATGTAACGGCACCAATTTCAGAAGGTTATAGCGCTTATAGTTCATATATAAAAAATAATATTGTAAGTAATGGTTCTAATATTACTAAAGAAGCTGAAATACCAATTAATTTTTCTATTCCAGTATTTAATAATATGGGTTCAATACGTAATATGCCATCAATATTAGATGGAGATAATTATCTAAGTGGCATATATATTAATGGAAACATAATTGATAATTTTGATGCTGATATAATTGAATATAATAAATATGTTATTGATACTACTACTAGTGTAAATGTTGGAATTACGAAAAATAATAATGCTTCAGTAACCGGTGATGGTGATGTAACTTTAGATAATGAAATAACTAGTATAATCATTAATGTTGTTGCTGAAAATGGTAATCTTCGTACTTACAAAGTAAATGTTATTAAAGTAAATGATACTAAAACTATAAATGAAATAATGAATAATGTAGGAGTTAAAATAAGTAATAATATTATTGGTGATATTAAAGGTAATACTGCAATTAGTACTTTAGTAAGTTCAATAAATAGTGTTAGTCCATCAGCCAGTGTTAAAGTATATAGTAGTGATAACCTACTAGTTACTAGTCGGGAATTAAGAACTGGAGATAGAGTAGTAATAACTAATTTATTAAATGAAACTATTACTTATGAAATCGCCGTTATTGGAGATCCATCAGGAGATGGAAATATAACTATATTAGATTTATTAAAAGTCCAAAAACATATTGCTGGTACATCATTATTAACGGGGTGCTCATTAATGGGAGCTGATACTAATAATGATAATACAGTTGATATCGTTGATTTATTAAGAATTCAAAAACATATTTTAGGATCAATAACACTTAATTAGAAGGAGAATATGATGAAAAAAATTAAATTACTTATTTTTGGTTTATTAACTTTTATTATTTTTAGTCCTAGTTTTTTTGCTAGTTCATCGATTAATGTTCAAACTAGTAAATCAACGGTAATAGTTGGAAATACTTTCAATGTAACAGTAAAAGTTAGTGGTAGTGAAGCAATTGGTTCATGGGATTATACGCTTACTTATGATAGTAATATTTTAAAGTTAACTAGTGGTAACTTACGAGTAGTAGATTATAGTTCTAATGGTACTAGTAAAAGTGCTACCTATAATTATACTTTTAAAGCTATTGCCAGTGGAAACGGAAAAATTGGTATTAAAAGTTATGATGTACTAGGATATACTAGTGAAGCAAGTATGAATCCTAGTGTAAATAGTGTAAGTATAAAAACAATGACTCAAGCTCAACTGGAAGCAACATATAGTACTAATGCTTTTTTAAAAAGTTTAGGAGTTGAAAACTATAGTATTACACCAGAATTTAATAAAGATGTTAAAGAGTATAACTTAGAAGTCGAAAATGATATTAGTACGGTTAATATTTTAGCTTCAAAAGCGGATAATACTGCTAGTATCAGTGGTAGTGGAGAAAAAAGTTTAGTTGAAGGAAATAATAAAATTGAAATAGTTGTTACAGCCCAAAAAGGAAATACTAACACATATGTAATTAATATTAATCGTAAAGAATTAGAACCAATATATGTAAAAATTGATAATAAAACTTATAGTCTTGTGAGAAAAAGTGAAAATTTACCTTCGCTTTCTACCTATACTGGTAAGCAAACGATGATCAGTGATACTGAAATACCTACTTTATATAGTGAGATAACAAAATATAACTTAGTAGGGGTAAAAGATGAAGAAGGAAATATATCCCTTTATATTTATGATAATGATAATTATCAGTTATATCAAGAATTAGCTTTTAATGGTTTAACAATTTATCCCCTTGAAACTAAGGATTATCCTGATGGATTTGTGCCATATAATATAAAAATAAATGAAAGTGAAATAACTGGATATAAATTAAATGAAGATTCATCTTTTGCAATTATTTATGGTACTAATGTGTTAACTGGTGATAAAGACTATTACATGATTGATCTAGATAATAATACAATAAGTCGTTATTTTAGTGAATATGAAGATAAAGTGAGTGGTGAAGCAAAAATATTACTTTATTTAGTTATTACTTTTGGAATATTATTTATTGTTACCTTCATTACTTTATTAATTGTAGTAAATAAGAAAAGAAAACCAAAAGAGAAAAAAATTAAAGTTGAAAAAGAGAAAGATAATCAATGATTTTTCTTTTTTTTACTATTAATTTAGGTTATACTATTGATAGGAGATTGATTGTATGAATTTAGTCATTAATGGGTTTCGCGTTTATGAAATCATTCTTGTTACTTTTTTAACCAGTTTACTTGCTGTGCCCATTATAAAAAAGGTGGCCATTCATGTAAATGCAATGGATTATCCAAGTGAACGTAAAGTTCATGATAAACCAATGCCACGATTAGGTGGAATAGCTATTTTTTTAGCATTTGTGGTTGGGTATATGTTATATGCTCCAATGACTACTAAGATGTTATCAATCTTAATTTCGTCTTTTATTATGATATTATTAGGTATTTTTGACGATATAAATTCTATTCGGGCAAGATATAAATTTATTGTCCAAATCTTAGCAGCATGTGTTTTAGTATTTTATGGCCAAATATTTTTAGTTGATATTACTTTTTTTGGTAATGTTATTACTTTTCCTAGTCCCATTAATTATTTAATTACAATCTTTTTTATTGTAGCCATTATTAATGCCATAAATTTAATTGATGGTTTAGATGGTCTATGTTCCGGAATATGTTCAATATATTTTATTACCATTGCCATCATTGCATTTATATTAAATGTAATTGGAGGATTAGATGTTATATTATCATTAATTATGATTGGTTCTACTCTTGGTTTTTTAGTCTTTAATTTTGCTCCGGCTAAAATATTCTTAGGTGACTCAGGATCTTATTTCTTAGGATTAATCATAGCAGTAATTGCTTTACTTGGATTTAAAGGAACAACTTTAACTAGTTTGATTATACCTTTAATAATTTTGATTATTCCCATCTTTGATACTTTATTTGCTATCTTAAGACGATTACTTAAGGGAGGAAATATTGGTGTACCAGATAAAGAACATATTCATCATCAATTACTTAAAATGAAATTTAGTACTCGTACTACTGTATTAGTTATATACATGATTAATATTTTATTTGCCGTTGTATCTATTTTTTATGTTTTAGGTGATAATAAATTAGCTATGGCTATATATGTTGGATTAATGTTAATATTATTATTTATTGTTCTTAAAACCGATATATTATTTGAACATAAAAAAAAGAAATAAGAGGTATTTATGAAAAAAGAAAAGTTGCTTTATATTATCTTTTTATTATATCCCGTTATTGATTTATTAACCGCTTTACAAGCTCGTTATATTAATTTTCCAATAACACTAGGTATTGTTATAAGAGGTTTATTTATTGCCACTTTATTTTTTTATGTTTTAAAATATGCCAAAGAAAAAATGCGTTTAATTAGTTTAACTTATTTTCTCTTAGTAGTCATATACATGGGAGCTTATTTTTTAACTAAAATAGACATTAAACCATCTTCAATAATTACGGAATTAACTTTTTTATATAAAGTATTTAGTTTGCCATTATTATTGTTATTTTTAATAACCTATTTTAGAGAATTTAAGGTTGATAAAAGAAAATTAACTAATGTATTAACGATAAATGGTGTTGTTTTTATTATATTATTATTAATTCCCTTAATTACTAATACAGCTTATAATACTTATCCTGAGAAGTATAATTTATTAGGAAAAATGGGATATTTCTACGCTGCTAATGAAATAAGTGCTATTTTAGTTATTCTTTTTCCTTATATATATAAAACGATTAACAATAGTCGTTTTATGGCCATACTTATTATAATAAGTGCTTTTGTAATTTTATCCGTTGGTACTAAGGTTGTTTTAGTTGGAGTAGGGATAGTTACTATATATAATATGGTATTAAGTTTAATAAGACGTAAAAATCGTATTATTAATGTAATAATATTATTTTTTGTGGGTGGGCTAATGTATTTTAGTCCGGCTTATCAAAATATAGTAACAAGAAAAGAAAGAATTGATGATAATATCGCGTATGCCGATAAAAATCAATTAATTGCTTATAATACAACTACAGATGATACTAGTTATCAAGATATTATTGCTAGTGGACGTAATGAATATATTGTCAGTAATCAGTCCGTTTTTAGTAAAGATAATACTTTCTTCTTTTTTGGTATGGGTCTAACTAATCGATTACGATTAACTAATAATCCAGTAATGGTAGAAATTGATTTGATTGATATTTTTTATCGTCTTGGAGTAGTTGGATTATTAGTATATTTAATTCCTTTTATATTCTTAGTATATATAATAAGTATTAATATATGGAAAAGACTTAACCGCGCTGTCTTTCGGGCGTTACTTTCATTATTACTCGCAATAGGAATATCATTAATAGCAGGTCATGTGTTAATTGCCCCAGCGGTAAATATATATATTGTTATTACTATTATTTTATTATTAGTAGAACTAGATGTAATTAAAGCTAAAGAGAAACCTAAAAAAGTAATGTTTATTTCTACTACTGGTGGTCATTTAAGTGAATTATTCTATTTATTACCTTTGATTAATAAATATGATAGTTCAATTGTTACGGAGAAAACTAAAACTACTTTACCGTTAAAGAGTAACTATGACCATGTTTACTATTTATTATTTGGTAGTGATCGCCATAATATTATTAGTTATGGATTGAGATTAATTGCTAACTGTTTTATAAGTTTATATATTTATATCAGGGTTAAACCAAATTTTATTGTTTCGACGGGTGCCCATTTTGCTGGACCAATGTTGTGTATTGGTAAACTATTAGGTTCTAAAATAATATTTATTGAAACCTTTGCTAATGTTAGTAACAAAAGTATTACCGGAAGAATAGTGTATCTTTTTAGTGATTATTTTATTGTTCAATGGAATTCAATGAAAAAATTATATAAAAAAGCCATAAAGGCAGGTGGAATCAAATGATATTAGTTATGTTAGGGACTCAAGACAAACCATTTAATCGCTTAATTGAAATGGTAGAAACATTAAAAGAAGAAAAAGTAATTACTACTTCAATTACTATGCAAGTAGGTTATACTACTTACGATGGAAAGATCAAACATTATGATTTTATTGATGAAAAAGCCCTTGATAAACAAGTTAAAAAAGCAGATATAATTATTACCCATGCGGGGGTGGGAAGTATAATGAAAGCCCTTTTAATGAAGAAAAAAGTAATTGTTGTTCCCCGTTTAAAAAAGTATCATGAACATATGAATGATCATCAATTACAAATAAGTAAAGTATTTAAAGATAAAGGGTTTATTAAAGTTGCCAATAATGCTCTTGAATTAAAAAAAGCAATACTTGATATTGATAATTTTACTCCTAAAGAAATAGAATTAAATACTAGCGACTTAGTAAAAAAAGTAGAAAGAATAATTGAGGAAGAATCATGAAAAAAATTGCTATTTTTAATTATGATTTAAATATTGGAGGAATACAAAAATCATTAATTAATTTATTGAATAATATTGATTACCAAAAGTATCAAATTGATTTATACTTATTTGAAAAAGAAATTCATAATAAGTATAAAAATATTATTCCTAAAGATGTTAACATTATTTTTTTACATCCTCATAATATGCTTAAAAAAGTAATTAATTGTATGCCTTTTAATCTGATTAAAGCATTTATTAAGATTGATGTAAAAAAAACATATGATTATGCAATTGATTATGATTCTTATCAAGCCGTATGTGCTAGTGGAGTAGTAAACCTTAATGCTAAGAAAAGAATTATGTGGATTCATAATAATGTATTAGAAAAACGACGAAGTGAATTAAAATATCGAATTTATCATTTTTTTATGAAACCTAAATATCAGTATTTTGATATGTTTGTTGGAGTATCAAAAGGTGTTATTGAACCATTTAAAAAAGTAAATCATAAAACGATTAATAAAGAGTTTATGGTAATTGAAAATTACATTGATACCATGGATATATTAGCTAAATCACGGATTAATACTCATATTTTAGTTAATGAAAATAAATATAATTTAATATCAGTAGGAAGATTAGTTCATCAAAAAGGTTATGATTTACTCATAAAAGAATTTAATAAAGTTGTTAAAAAAAGTCCCTTATTTCATTTATATATTATTGGAGATGGACCTAAGAAATGTAAGATTAAGCATTTAATTAAAAAGTATCAATTAGAGAATAATATTACTTTATTAGGTGAATGTAATAATCCTTATAATATTATGAAACTAATGAATGGTTTTGTTTTAATGAGCCGATACGAAGGTCAAGGCATTGTTATATTAGAGGCTAAAGCTTTAGGTTTAGATATATTTATTCCTGAACATTTAACTCAATATGTCGATAAGATAAAGGGTTGTAAGAACATAAGCGAAGCAATATTAAAAGCAAAGAAAAAGAATAATCATTTTGATAATTTAGCGAGCTATAACCAAGCAATTATTAAAAATATAAATAATTTATTTAGGAAGTAGGCATTATGATAAAAATATATAAAAAATATGAGGAGATTATCAATTATTTAATTATTGGTATATTAACAACGATTGTAAGTCTAGCTGTTAAATATGGCTTATTATTTACTATCTTAGATGCCAAAAACGCTTTTGAATTACAAGTAGCTGTTATTATATCTTGGATATGCGCTGTATTATTTGCATATGTTACTAATCGTATCATTGTATTTAAAAGTAAAAATAGTAAGATAATAAAAGAATTAATGGAATTCGTTATATCGCGAATTGTAACTTTATTAATGGAAATAGTTATTATGTGGTTTTTTGTTACTGCCCTAAAATTAAATAGTAACAATTGGGTTATTATCTGGACTTTGGTATGCCAAGTATTAATTACAGTAGGTAATTATATATTAAGTAAGATATTTGTTTTCAAGAAAAAACTTTCTAAGTAATTAGAAAGTTTATTAAACAAATATGGAGAAATAGAAGTTTCTCTAGTTAATTAAACCTATGAAACCTAAATCATCAGAGGGAAAGGGGATAAAAGAAAAAATAAGAGAATTAAAATATAAATTAG
>CAYPXM010000018.1:0-11856 GCA_964415015.1 uncultured Muribaculaceae bacterium
CAAACTAGATTTGTTCTTAAAAAAGCGTTAGAACAAAATCTACGTCCAATTCTTTTTATTAATAAAATTGATAAAAAAGATGCTCGTCCTAAAGAAGTTGTTGATATGACTTTTGATTTATTTATGGAATTAAATGCTACTGATGAACAATTAGATTTTCCAATTGTTTATGGTGTAGCAAAGCAAGGAATTGCCAAATTAGATTTAGATGATGAATCAACTTCGATTGAACCTTTAATTACTACTATATTGAATCAGGTTGAACCTTTTGTTGGTGATGAATCAGACAATTTACAATTACAAGTATCTAATCTAGGATATGATGAATATATTGGTCGTTTAGGTATTGGTCGTATTACTAAAGGTAAAATAAAAAATGGTGAACTTGTTAGTCTCGTACGTAATGATGGTTCTATTTCATCATTTAAAATAACTAAATTATATGTTAATGAAGGGATTAAAAGAGTAGAAAAAGATGTTGCCTATTATGGTGATATCGTAACTATTGCAGGTTGTAATGATATATCTATTGGAGATACAATTAATACTAAAGATCAAATTGATCCACTAGATCCTATTATTATAGAAAAACCTACTTTATCAATGAATTTTTTAGTAAATAATAGTCCTTTTGCAGGACGAAGTGGAAAACTACTTACTAATAGACATATTAAAGAAAGACTAGAAAAAGAATTACAAACTAATGTAGGATTAGAAGTAGAACCACTACCAAATGCGGATGGTTTTAAAGTTAGTGGACGTGGTGAATTACATTTATCCATATTACTTGAAAATATGCGTCGTGAAGGTTATGAACTTAGTGTTTCTAAACCAGAAGTATTATTTCATGAAATAAATGGCGTTAAATGTGAACCATTTGAACATGTTATCGTTAATGTTCCTGATGACTATGCTGGAACAATTATTAGTGATATCCAAGAACGAAAAGGTTTGTTGGAGGTTGTTACAAATGTTGATGGACAAACTCATTTGGAGTTTAGTGCTCCAACTAGAGGTTTAATTGGATATCGAAGTGCATTCATTACAAATACTAAGGGTGAAGGTACGATGGTCCGTAGTTTTGATTCATATAAAAATTATTGTGGAGAAATTACTCGTCGTAAAAATGGCGTATTAGTATCAATGGAAAATGGTAAAGCACTAGGTTATTCATTATTTAACTTAAGTGATCGTGGTATTATGTTTATTGACCCAGCAACTGAAGTATATGTTGGTATGATTATTGGTCTTCATAATCGTGATAATGATTTAGATGTTAATCCATGTAAGAATAAAAATCTTACTAATACTCGTTCAAGTGGTAATGATGAAGCAATTACTTTAACAAAACCTCGTACATTTACTTTAGAAGAAGCTTTAGAGTTTATTGAAGATGATGAATATGTTGAAGTAACTCCTGATGATATTAGATTACGTAAAAAAATGTTAGATCCAAAAGATCGTTTTAGAAGTAACCGTTAATGGTTACTTTTTATTGACTAAAAGAAAGTCAATGTGTTAACATAATTTAGCAAATTAGAAGTTACTTTATATTGATTAACACCTTAAAAAAAGTTATACTGAAAAAGAAATGGAGTGAACTTATGAGAGTATTAAGTGAACAAGAACTTGTTAGAAGAGACAAGATAAATAGTATTAAAGAAGTATGTAATCCTTATCCTGATCATTTTGATCGTACTCATACCTTAAAAGATGCAAAAGATTTAGCGGATGATACAAAGGATGTTAGTATTGCTGGACGTATTATTTTTATGCGTAAAATGGGTAAATTAAGTTTTATTCGAATTCGTGATTTAGAAGCTGACATGCAACTTGAAATGAAAGTTGATGTTATTGGTGAAGATAGATATGAATTCTTTAAAAAGAATTTTGATGGTGGTGACTTCATTGGTGCTACTGGAGAAATATTTACCACTCAAACTGGAGAAAAGACTCTTAGAGTACAAAGTTTTGAATTTTTAGGTAAGGCCTTAAGACCACTTCCAGAAAAATTTCATGGATTAACTGATATTGAACTTAAATATCGTCAACGTTATGTTGATTTAATAACTAATGAAGAATCTCGTGAAGTTTTTTTAGGCCGTAGTAAATTTTATGCTTTCTTACATAATTATTTAAATAGTAATGGTTTTTTAGAAGTGGAAACTCCTATTGTCCAAACTGCTGTATGTGGAGCTAGTGCTAAACCATTTTATACTCATCATAATGCGCTAGATTTGGATTGTAATTTACGTATTGCTCCAGAGACTTTCTTAAAACAATGTATCGTTGCTGGTTATGATCGTGTTTATGAAGTTGCTAAATGTTTCCGTAATGAAGGTATGGATTCAGAACACTTACAAGAATTTACTCAAGTAGAGTGGTATGCGTCATATTGGAATTTTGAAGATAATGTTAAATTTTATACTACTTTTATTAAAGAATTGCTAATGGAACTAGTAGGTAAAACAGTAATTGATTATCAAGGTTTAAGTTTAGACTTTGGTAAAGAAAATTGGAATCGGTTAAATTATTGTGAAGCGATGACTGAAATATTTGGATTTGATTTCTTAAGTATTACTGATCCTTTAGAATTAAAAAATAAAATAATTGAATCTAATTTGTTTAGTGCAAACGATTTAGAAGAATGCAAATCGGTTGGACAAATTATTGATTTTGTTTATAAACGAAAGATACGAGAAAATATTATTGAACCGACAATTATTTATAATTATCCAGCGGTTTTAATTCCCCTTGCTCGTCGAAATGATGATGATAATCGTCGTATTGATGTTTTCCAAGTTGTTGCTGCTAAAACAGAACTTTGTAAAGCATACTCTGAATTAGTAAATCCGTTTGAACAACGTGCTGCGTTTGAAGAACAATTAAAAGCTAAAGCTCAAGGTGATGATGAGACAATGGACCTAGATGAAAACTTTTTACTAGCTATGGAACAAGGTATGCCACCAATTTCGGGCTTAGGTTTTGGGATTGATCGATTAATGATGTTAATCTTTGACCAACCATCAGTACGCGATGTTGTATTATTCCCAATGATGAAACCAGAAGACAAAGAATAAGCGCCAAATAATGGCAAAAAAAGACTATTGCATGTCTTTTTTTTGTGGTATAATTCATATTAGGAGGTAGAGTATGAAAAAGACAGATAAAATATCTGAAAAGAAAAATGGATTATTTTTAGCAGTTGGAATTACATTTGCATTAACTATTATCCTAACTTGGTTAGTAAAAACTGGAACATTTTCAGGAACTGAGCTAGTTGATAACGGTTATATGCGTCTTGGATTACATGAAATATTTACGGTATCATTTTATGGTATTTATTATTTTGTTATTCAAGTAATGTTATTACTTGTTATTGCTGGTTTTTATGGCGTAGTAAGTAAAACAAGTGGTTACCAAAACTTAGTAACACGATTTGGTAAATTCTTAAAAGGAAAGGAAATATTTGTTGTATTAATAACTTCACTAGTTATTGCTGTACTTACTTCATTTAGTAGCCAAGTACTAGTAATGTTAGTATTTATCCCCTTCTTAATTTCAGTAATGAATGAAATGAAAATGGATAAAATAGTGGCATTTAGTTGTACTTTTGGATCTATTTTAATTGGTGTATTAGGAGCAACTTACGGTACTGAAGTAGTAAATTTCTTTAGTTATTATGCCGGTAGTGTTGTAAAAGATTTAATGCTTTATAAAGTAATAATCTTTGTATTTGCTTATATTACATTTAATGCGTTTAATATATTGCGTTTGTTAAATGTAAAAAATAAAAAGACTAATAGTGAAGAAATTAATGATTCTTTAGTTGTCGAAAAAAGTGATAGCAAGAAGACTAAAATTTGGCCAATTATAACTTTATTTGCAATTTTACTAGTATTCCTTATTTTAGGATATGTTGATTGGTTCTCAATATTTAAAATTGAAGTATTTAATGATTTATATACTAGTATTACAGAATTTAAAATTGGTGAAGATTTCTTCATATTAAAAAATATTTTAGGTAATTTTGCTGCGTTTGGTCAATTTGCTTTAGAAGCATCAATTGTATTATTATTTATTGTATCTATTATTATTAGTTTCATTTATGGAGTTAAATTTGATAGTTATGTAGAGAACTTCGTTGATGGTATTAAAAAGTTTATTAAACCAATACTTTTAGTAGTATTTGCTTATACAATTTTTGTATTAGTATACTGGAGTCCTTTTATTCCAACTGTTATTGATTACTTAATGGATGTTGAAAGTAAATTAGCACCATTCTTAGTATCGTTCTGTGGTATGATTGCAAGTATTTTCAATGTTGATTATGGCTATACAGCATATTCAGCAGGAACTTATTTTGCAACATTATATCCAAATGATATTAGTGCAGTAAGTTTAGTTTTAACATCAATTTATGGCTTATTAACATTTATTATTCCAACTAGTGTAGTAATGCTATTCGGATTACAATATTTGAATATAAGTTATAAATCATGGTTTAAACATATTTGGAAATTCTTACTTATTATGTTTGTTATTTTAGAAGTAATTTATTTTATTCTTTTATAACATTTAATCTAACACAATGTGTTAGATTTTTTTGTATAAAAAAAAGATATTTTTATAAACTAAGTAATAGAATTAATAAGGAGGGTTAATGTTTGATAATATAAATAAAGATGAAAAATCCTTGATTAAAGCGATTGAACATGAACGAATGCTTCTTAATCATCATTATGTTGGAACTGAACACTTGTTACTGGCTTTATTAAAATTACCCAAAAGTAGAAAGATATGTGAAGAAGTAGGTTTAACTTATAGTCTATTTAAAAAACAACTTATTAAAGTTGTTGGGATTGGCAGTACAGTTATTAAAAAGAATGTTTATACGCCTCTTTTGCATGTGTTAATTAATAATAGTATTAACTCAAATGGAGGATTAAACGAAGTAAGTTTATTATATGATATAGCAAAATTAAAAGAAGGTATTGCCTATGCAATATTAAACGAATTACATATTAATATGGATAAATTAGATCGAATTATTTATCCTGGTGATCTGATTATTCTTAATGAAACAGTTAATAATGATGAAATAACTTATCTGCGTGATGAAGAAATTAAACGGATAGAAAATATATTAATTCAAAAGAATAAGTGTAATCCATTAATTATTGGTGCATCTGGCGTAGGTAAAACGGCTATCGTGGAAGAATTAACACGGCGAATTAATAGCAACTTAATTGTTTCAAAGTTGAAGAATAAAAAAATAGTTCTTTTAGATATAAGTAGATTAGTGGCTGGTACAAAATACCGTGGAGAATTTGAAGAGAAGTTAAATAAAATTATTGATTTTGTAAAAGAAAAAAAAGATATTATATTATTTATTGATGAAATTCATACGATTATTAATGCGGGAGGTGCCGAAGGTGCAATTGGTTGTGCTGATATTTTAAAACCTTATTTGGCAAGAGGTATTATTAAATGTATTGGTGCTACTACCAAGGAAGAATATCGTTTAATAGAAAAAGATCAGGCGTTACTTCGTCGTTTTCAAGTAGTTTATGTTAATGAACCGACAATTACCGAAACGGAAAAAATACTATTAAAAGTAAAAAAGAATTATGAACAATTTTATAATAATAAAATTAGTAATTCGCTTATTAATTATTTAGTAAATGCAAGTAGTAGATATATTTTAAATATCGCAAATCCCGACAAATCTCTAACAATTTTAGATGCAACGATGGCTCGAGCAATTAATGAGGGTAAAACCATATCAAAATCTTTAATTAATGAAACTATATCAAATTATTTAAATGTTAAGTCTTTGCATAATCGTAAAATAGAAATTAATAATTTAATATCGACTGACCGAGATAAGATAAATGATTACATTAATAATGAAGCCGCTAAAATAGTAATTGATTTATCAACCATTGATTTAAATTTATTAAAGGAAAATAATATAATTAATCCTTTAATTAGAATTAAAGATGAACCAGATAGTAAAATATTTATTAGAAATTATTTAAAAAGTTCATTAATATTAAAAAAGTTTATTAAAAAAATAATAATTAATAAAGAACTATTACTAAATGATGGTACAAAATTGTTTTTTGCTTTTGCAACATTTGTCTTTATTAACTTAGAAGAAGAAAATATTATTGGGTTTATTAAAGGGAGTAGAAAAAACAGTGAGTTTGCTAATATTGTAAATATTAAATTAGATACTATTGCTTTAAAAAGTTAATTCTATTATAATAATTCTAGAATAGAGTGGTTAAATGAAATTAATTGATGAAGTAAATATTGATAATCAACGCGTAATATTAAGATGTGATTTTAATGTGCCGGTATTATTAGGTAAAATAATGGATGATACAAAAATTAAAGCGTCATTAAAAACAATAAACTACTTAATAGAACATAATTGTAAAGTATTAATTATGTCACATTTTGGCAAAGTAAAATTTGAAACTGACAAAGAAAAATATTCCTTAAAAATAGTTGCTGACCATTTAGAAAAACTATTAAATAAACGGGTATTATTTAGTCATGAAACACGTGGGGCAAATCTAGAGTTAATGGTTAAAAACTTAAATTTTGGTGAAGTTTTATTGATGGAAAATACGCGATATGAGGATATTCCTTATCGCTTAGAAAGTAGTAATGATGCGGGACTTGCTGATTATTGGTCATCATTTGGGGATATTTTTGTAATGGATGCCTTTGCTTCTAGTCATCGTAAACATGCATCAACGAATGGAATTGCAAAGTTATTACCAACGTATATAGGTTTTTTAGTTAAAGATGAAATAACTAATTTAGATCGTCTTCTAAAAGATCCTGCCAAACCATTTACGGTAATTATGGGTGGGGCAAAAGTAGATGACAAGTTAGACTTAATAAAATCAATGGCTAATCTTTGTGACCATCTAATAATAACTGGAGGATTAGCAAATACTTGTTTACGAACTTTAGGATTTAATGTGGGTGAGTCCTTAGTTAGTTATAATCAAGATATTATTAATCGTCTAAAAGAAATCTTATTTAATTATAAAGAAAAAATTATTTTACCACTTGATGTAATAGTCGGAAATACCTATGATGCAAATTTTGCTGATTATAAATTAATTAATGAAATTAGTGTAGATGATGTAATTAGTGATATCGGAATAAAAACGATAACTAAAATAAAAGATATTGTAAATGAATCTCAAACTATTTTTGTTAATGGTACAGTAGGACGATTTGAAGATTTAAAATTTTGTAATGGCACAAGAGAAGTATTGGATATTTTAAAAAATAGTCATAAACATGTCATTATTGGTGGTGGAGATACAACTAATGCGATTAATAGCTTAGGTTATACTAATGCTTTTGACTATGTCTCTAGTGGTGGTGGAGCAACGCTAGAATATTTAGCAACGAGTAAAATGCAAGCCTTAGATGGTATTGCCAAGGAGCTCTAGCAATGAAGTATTTGATATCTAATTTAAAAGCTAACTTTACACAAAATGAAATTGATTTATATGCAGAGCAAATAATGAGAATCCCTAAAACTAATTTTCAATTAATTGTTTGTCCTAGTAATGTTTTTTTAACCAGTTTTAATGATTCTTTATGTAAGCTTGGAGCACAAGATGTTTCAAAATATGATAAAGGAGCTTATACTGGGGAAGTTAGTGCAAGGCAACTTAAAAGTGTAGGTGTAGAATACGTTATAATTGGACATTATGAACGAAAACTATATTTTCATGAAAGTAATGAGACAATTATTAGTAAGATGCATAATGCATTGAACACTGGATTACAAGTAATATATTGTATTGGAGAATCATTAAATGAAATAAATAATGATGAAATATTACATAGTTTAGAAAAACAAATTGGTTTATTATGTGATTTTACTCATGAAGAACTTAAAAATGTTATTATTGCATATGAACCATTCTGGGCGATTGGAAGTAATAAATTACCGGATAATGACACTATTAAAACAATAATAAAATTTATAAAAAACTTGATTAATGATTATTATGAATTACAATTAAGTGTAGTATATGGTGGTAGTATTAATCGAGCTAATATAATTTTGTTACGCAATATAAAAGAATTAGATGGATTTATGATTGGCGCATCAGCTCTTAATACGGACGAATTAAAACGAATAACTGAACTGGCAAAATTTGACAATAATTGACAGCATTAGACAAAATATTTTCTAGTATTTTGTCTTTTTCATACTTATAATATAGATGTGCGCTAGAATTGTAAGGAAAAAATATGAAGAACAAACTAAATGTTATGGTAATTGATGATACCATTAGCGTAGTAGAGAGTTTTAAGAAGTATTTTAGTAGTCATGAAGTTTTTACGATAAAAGAAGTAGCAACGGATGGCCTTGAAGCCTTGCAAAAAATCAAGAGTGGAATCGATATAGATTTAATTATATTAGATATGATTATTCCTGGTCTTGATGGTCTAGAATTATTACAAGAATTAAAAAAAGAAAATATTGATAAGAAAATCATTGTCATTTCAAGCTTAAAGAACGAAGCAATTATAAAAAAAGTAAATGAATATAATGTCTTTTACTATATGTTAAAACCGTTTGATATGAAGTCTTTAGAAGCTCGTATGATTGAATGTATTTATGACTTAGAAACTATTACTAGTGCTGATAATAATTTATTTGCATCGATTAGCAAATTATTACATGCCCTTGGAGTTCCATCTCATATAAAAGGTTATCAATATATTAGAGAGAGTATTAGTTTACTTTATAAAAATCCTGCTTTAAGTGGTATAACAAAAGATTTATATCCAAGTGTAGCAGAAACTTTTTCTACTACCTCATCTCGGGTAGAACGAGCGATAAGGCATGCCATTGAAGTTAGTTGGTCTCGTGGTGACTATGATTTAATGGAAGAAATATTTGGCCATAGTGTTGATTATGACCGGGCTAAACCCACCAATTCAGAATTTATTGCCACGATTGCTGACAAATTAAGATTAGACAATAAATATTTAAATGTCTAATCTTTTTTTTAACTTAGTTTATTTTTTTAAATCTATATGCTATTATTAAAGAGTAAAGGTGATAAAAATGAAGAAAGTATTAACCTTGATATTAGATGGTTTTGGATATCGTAGTGAAGAACATGGTAATGCCATAATTAATGCTAAACCAATTAATTTTTTAAATGCATTTAGAAATTATCCTCATGCTTTACTAGAGGCATCAGGTAAAGCCGTTGGATTAGAGGAAAATCAGTTTGGTAACAGTGAAATAGGTCATATGACGATTGGGGCTGGACGGGTGATCAAAAGTCCGAAGGAATTAGTTGATGATTTTTTAAATATAGGTGATAATGAAGAAATTGAAGAAATGATATCACACATAAAAAATAAAAATAATCGCGTTCATTTGATGGGGTTATTTAGTAATGGGTTAGTTCATTCTGATATGAATCATTTTTATCAAATATATAATAAATTAGTTGCGGCTGGGATTAATGAAATATATTTTCATTTAATTTGTGATGGCCGTGATACTAAAACAACTGACTTTATCAATTTCTATAAAGAATTAAACACTGTTTTAGAAAAAAACAATGTTGGTAGTATTGCAACAATTTGTGGTCGTTACTATGCCATGGATCGGGATCATAATTATGATCGAACTCAAAAGTATTATAATTTAATCGCTTATGGTACTGGCCTATCATGTAATAATATAATATCAGAAATTCAAAAAGAATATGATAATGGATTATCGGATGAACATATGATTCCAATTATTGTGGATAAAAAAGGACTTATCAACCATGACGATACGATTATTTGGTTTAATTATCGGACTGATCGAGCCAAACAGATAATAGAGGCTTTAAATAATCAACCATATCCTCATTTTAATACCATCAGATATAACAATTTGGATATCTATTCTTTTGTTACAATTGATAAATCAATTGATAATCAAATACTAATTAAAAAGGGTAATGTTAATAATCCATTAGGGGTATATTTTTCTCAATTAGGTTTAACTCAAGCCCGAGTAGCGGAGACCGAAAAATATGCACATGTAACTTATTTTTTTGATGGAGAATATGATGGACCACTTGAAAACTGTGATCGGTTTTTAATTCCATCACCTCATGTTAAAACTTATGATTTAAAACCAGAGATGAGTATTGTTGATGTTACTAAAAAAGTAATCCATTGTATGGAAGAGGACTATGACTTTATATTATGTAATTTTGCTAATCCTGATATGGTTGGACATACGGGGAATATGGAAGCGACAACAAAAGCAATTATGGCTGTCGATATTTGTTTAGGGAAATTAATTGAAAAAGCACAAGATAATTTCTATAAAGTTATTATATTAGCAGACCATGGAAATGCTGATCAAGTGCTGGATGAAAATAATAATCCGGTTACTACTCATACGATGGCACCAGTTCCATTTATTATAATGGATGATAAAGTTAAATTAAAAAGTCATGGTGATTTAACTAATGTTGCTCCAACAATTCTAAAGTATATGGATATTGCCCTGCCAAAAGAAATGAAAGAAACAAAAGATCTATTCGCGGAATAGATCTTTTTTATTAAAAAAAGTCATATTTTTGCTTGCATTTCATAATCTTTATTGCTATAATTAAAAACGTATGACTGCTTAGATGTGCGAGGTTGCTGATACGCTTGGCTGTGTTGTTCAATGCATATAGCAAATCAGGTAATTCGTTCGGAGCAAGTCTATACTAGATATAGGCGAAAGGAGAACAAACAATATGGCAAATAACAAAGTTCGAATTAATTTAAAAGCTTATGATCATCGTATTCTTGATCTAGCTTGTGCAAAAATTATCGAAACTGTTAAAAGAACTGGGGGCGTTGTTTCAGGACCTGTACCTCTACCAACTGATATTGATAAGGTTACAGTTTTAAGGGCGGTACATAAGTACAAAGACTCAAGGGAACAATTTGAAAGTCGTACTCATAAGAGATTAATCGATATTAAAGAACCTAGTAAAGAAACAATCGAAGCTTTAACTCACTTAGATTTACCAAGTGGAGTGAATATCGATATTAAACTATAAAATTTGGAGGTAAAAAAATGAAAGGAATCTTAGGACGTAAAATTGGAATGACTCAAGTATTTACTAAAGAAGGTAAATTAATTCCAGTAACAGTTGTAGCTGTTGAACCCAATGTGGTTACTCAAGTTAAAACAACTGAAACTGATGGTTATGAAGCTATCCAATTAGGCGTAATTGACAAAAAAGAAAAAAATGCGACAAAAGCAAGTATTGGTCATGCTAAAAAGGCTAATACAAATCCTAAGCGCTACTTAAAAGAAATAAGAAACGTTGAAGGAAGTTATAATTTAGGAGATACTGTTGATGCATCAATTTTTGCTGCCGGCGAATATGTTGATGTAACAGGAACTACTAAAGGACACGGAACACAAGGTGTTATTAAAAGACATGGACAACATAGTGGTCCAAGTGGACATGGTTCTCGTTATCACAGAAGACCAGGTTCAATGGGAACAATGCGACCAATGCGTGTTATGAAAGGTAAAAATTTACCAGGACATATGGGAGTGTTGACAGTGACTATTCAAAATCTAGAAATAATTGAAGTTAATCCTAACGAAAATTATATTTTAGTAAGCGGAAATATTCCAGGAGCAAAAGAATCTTTAGTTTTAATTAAATCTGCTGTTAAGAATTCTAGAAAAGTAGAAATACCAGAATTAGTAACATACGAAGAAGAAGTTAATGAAGTTGTTGAAGAAGACCTGATGGCCGCGAAGCCGATGAACACGGAAGA
>CAYPXM010000018.1:11866-13340 GCA_964415015.1 uncultured Muribaculaceae bacterium
TAAATCAGCAGTCAAAAAAGATAAAAAAGACGCTGAAGAAATCTTAAGTTATGAAAGTGAAAATGAAACAGTTATTGACGAAGTAATAGAAGATACTACTTCAAATGAAGAAACTGTTGAAGAAGTAACTACAGAAGAAGTTATTGAAGAAGAAAATACTGATGTAACTGAAAGTGAAGTAACCGAAGATAATAGTGAAGATGATGCCCTAGAAAATATAACTGAAGGGGAAAGTAATTAATACTTTTCTGTTAAGGAGAATATATTATGGCAAAAATTAAAATTAAAAATATTAAAAATGAAGATTTAAAAGATATCACTTTAAGTGATAATATATGGAATATTGAAGTAAATGATATTGTTCTTAAAAAAGCAATTGATTTACAATTAGCTGCAATGCGTCAAGGAACAAGAAAAACGAAAACGCGTGCTGAAGTTTCTGGTGGTGGAAGAAAACCTTGGAAACAAAAAGGTACTGGTCGTGCTCGTCAAGGTTCTATTAGAGCTGTTCAATGGCGTGGAGGTGGAATTGCCTTTGGTGTTAAACCACAAGATTTTACCTTTAAAATGAATAAAAAGGAAAGAGTTCTTGCAATTAAGAGTGCATTAACTCATAAATTTACTGATAAAGAATTAGTTGTATTAGATAACGTTAAAATGGATACTTTAAAAACTAAAGATTTTAAAGCAATGTTAAAAACTTTAAATTTAGCTGGTAAAGTATTATTCGTTACAAAAGATGAAAATGAAAATTTATTTATGGCTAGTCGTAATTTAGGTTATGCTTATAGTATTATGGCAAACGAAATTAACTGCTTAGACTTAATTAATTGTGATGTTTTAGTTTGTGACGTCGAAGCAATTAATGCAATCGAGGAGGCACTTAATTAATGAAAGATTATACTGATATTATTATTGCTCCTGTTATTACTGAAAAAAGTGCATATGCTACTGAAAAAGGTGTATATACATTTAAAGTTAATAAGGATGCTAATAAAACTCATATTAAACAAGCAATTGAATCATTATTTAATGTTAAAGTTGTAAAAGTTAATACTTTAAACACTAAACCAAAAGATAAAAGAGTTGGTAAATATACTGGCCAAACAAAAACTTATAAGAAAGCAATCGTTACTTTAGCTGCTGGCGAAAAGATTGAATTCTAGAGAGAGGAGTATAAAATATGGCAATAAAGAAATATAAACCAACGACTAATGGCCGTCGGGGTATGACTACCTTAGCTAATGAAGAAATTACTACTTCTACTCCAGAAAAATCACTACTTGTTAAGAAAAGTAAAACTGGGGGCCGTAATAATCAAGGACGAATGACTGTTCGTCATATTGGTGGCGGTGCTAAGCAAAAATACCGTGTTATTGATTTTAAAAGAAATAAAGTGGGTATTACGGGACGAATTGCAACAATTGAATATGATCCAAATCGTAATGCTAATATTGCATTAGTTTATTACCGG
>CAYPXM010000019.1:0-2012 GCA_964415015.1 uncultured Muribaculaceae bacterium
AATGGTCTTATTTTCAATTCCAACCGTTCCATTACATCGCGTTCATGAGTCTTTTCATTCATCGATAATAAACGACCCTTTACGGTGGCATAAACATCATCAAATGTTGGATAATCTTCTGATTTAAATTTTGTAAAATCTGTTTCAAAATCAATTCGATAACGTTTATAAGTATCTTGAACTACTTCACTAAACATAGTGAGAACATCTTCTTCTATGTCAGGTGAATAATACTTCATAAAAGCTTTTAAAGTTTGTAATGTACGAGTTAATATTGTATACCCAAGACCTTCAGCAATTTCTTGTTCATCGGCATCAACGACTATTTCAAGAGGATTAATCATTCCAAAGTCGCCACCTTTACCTAAATCAAGGAAGTCACCTTTAAGATTTTTAACCATCTCTCCTAATTCACCTTCAGGGTCGATACAAATAACTTTATAACCATTTCTAATATGACTTCTAATTAATAACTTAGCCGCAGTTGATTTACCACTACCAGAAGTACCAAGCATAATCATATTAGCGTTATTACGATTATGTTCCTTTTTTATCTGATATAGAAATTGATTAAATAGTACAACACCGCCAGAAAAATCAACTCCAAATAGAAGTGAATCTCCTGGATCTTTTATACTATCAAAAACAAATGGATACATGGCAGCTATAGTAAGAGAAGGAATAGGTGTTCCTACCCGGTCTTCAATATCTTGTTTTGGAAAAACTGGTATAATTGATTTTAAAACTTTTTCTTGTTCAAACATCAAAGGAATAGCACGCATTCCCATCGCATCCAAATAAGTTCTAACTTGCATTTTTTTCATTTCCAGTTCTTCTTTATTATCCGCTGTAATCATTAAGTGCATTTGAAAATCAAAGATACGAGCTTGTGTAGATGCAAGCATAGAAATAAATTCTTCCAATGACTCGTAATCTTGTCTAATTCGTTCTTGAGTAGTTCGATCTCGTTCTTGTTGATAACGTGTTTTTAAGTCAGCAATTTCTTTATTTAACATTTTTCGCATTGTTGAAAATTCAATTGGAATATGTTTAATAACTACTTTAACACCACTTACATTTGTTACATTTGATAAATATCCAGGATATACATCTTTTGGAAAACTAATCACCGATAAAATGGTTGCATATTTACCACTAACCATGAAATCTGTAACATTAAATTCAATGCCTTTAGGGGCTACTTCACTTTTAAATATTCCCATTATGCCATCACCGTCCCAAATCCACTGGCTTGTCCATTATTAAAGAAATTATCAAGTAACATACGTAAATCATTATTTGAAACTTGTTGACTAGTAAGGCCACAATTAACCAAACCACTTAATAAGTTATGTAATTTTTTTTGAATTATTTCCATCTTTTTATCTTTAAAAATTATGAAATATTCTGTATCAACAACGTTATATTCTTGGCTCATAAACATATTTGCTTTATTAATATCCTGTTGAATTAATTTTCGTTGTACAGCATCTGTAGAACGACTATATAAGATTTGTAAATTTGATAAATAAACACTTATATCTACGGGACGATCAGCAATGATCATCCAAAATTCATAATCAATCATATTATATAAATTTCGTAATGATAATATAGTGTTATCTTGATAAGTATCATCCATTATAAATATGTTTTTAGGAGCAATTTTAACCCCTGTAACATATGTCCCATCATCCAATTGGATCATTCCATTTAATATTTGTTTAACTGGTAACCAATCTTCCGTAAATTTTGAACTTAATTCACTATTTTTCATCTCGATAACACCAACCTTTCCAATAATACCTTCTTCTACTCATAAAAAATGTGTATACATTTTTTATTAATGTCATAATGTTATGATAATTTGGTACCGGCATTACCAAAAAACCGGTTACTATAGCTGGGAGCAATATTAAAATGATTGTGCCCAGTTTATTAGTATTAAAAATTACCAATGACAATATAGTTACCGTACATCCAATTCCAAATATTATTAAATCAATCGGATT
>CAYPXM010000019.1:2022-6204 GCA_964415015.1 uncultured Muribaculaceae bacterium
ATTAAAATATCCTAAAATTAACATTGATTTTTTGGAATTGGCAGGTATTAAATAATTTCTCATAATATCACACCTTATTTTTTATTCTTTTTATTTTTCTTCATTAATTTTACTATTTTCATCAGCAACTGCTTGTCCGTATTTAGGAGTTTTCTTAACTATTTCATCATTACCAGTTTTACCGTCTCTTCCATTACTTACACGCAACGAATTATTAAACTGAGTACATAAATCATCTAATGAAATATTTCCAGACACAGCACGTATCTCATTAATAATATTTTGAGAAGATGCAGAAATAGGTGTATTTGATGTAATAAATTCTTCAAGTTCACTACCAACAGTATACAACGTATTTGCATCATATTGATGTGCACCTGTATTAATACATTTTACACCAGTAGATGAAGTTGAACTGCTTACTCCATTTACACCAAGAAATGCATTAAAGTAAGGGCTTGTATCTATTCCAATAATATATTTACCAGCAGTTGAATCAAATACTGCTTTATTAGTACTTATTGCATTAATTTTATCAACATCACCATAAGAATCTGCATAAGATTTTGATACAGCGGTTGTCTCTGTTGGCATCAAAGTTTTCGTTCCGAAAGAGTCATCAACCATATCACTAAATGCTTTCATTACATCAGGCGTAGAAGATGGGTCTATTGCATGCATAGCTGAAGCAAAAGGATTATTCAAGGCTTGTTCATTAGTTATAATACCATTTGCCTCTTCAAGATATTTATATACTTGAGAAGTTGAATCTTGAAATCCACTGTTTGCAAAATTATATAATGCTGCTTTTCTTTCAACTTTGGCATCTTTTAAATCACCTTCAACACCATTATTATAATTTGCCCAAGCATCATTTTGAACAACAGTATTATTTCTTAAATCATCACTGTATTTAATTAATTTACTACGAGTAGCAGCATCTGTTGCAGACATAGTACTCTTTGTTTTTAATGCTGCCAACTCACTTCTTTCAACATCGCTTATTGTTCCACTATTTGATTTTTCCAGCAATGATGAGTAATAAGCTTGTTCGCTAGGAAGTAAACTATATTTTTTATCTATGCTTTCAATATCGCTTGTAACTTTTGCTCTTTGACTATTTAAGAAAGAAGATTTACTTCCAATTCTATCCTTTTCTATGTTACTAACTTTGGCATCAGCAATTTGATATGCTCTATCTTTTTCTTTAGCTAAACTTTCAATTTTCTTAAATGAATCATTAACTTTTTTAGCTTTTTCCTCTTGCTTATCAAACACTGATTTATTGTATCCCAAATCATGACCGGTAATGAAGGATTTAACGTCATCCCTTAAACTTGCCATAAACCCGGAAGCATTTCCTCCAGCTTGAAGCCATTTTTGATTTGCATATTTTCTTTTTTTATCATATTTAGTAGCATTATTACTAACATTTTCAAATAAATCAATAGGATTTTTAGCAGATTTTCCAGTTTGAAATCCTTTATTCCCACCGAAAGCACCATACTTAGCAGCATTTGCCCATTTGCGCCCTTTTGATAATCCCTCTGTTTGATCACTTAAAGCTCTACTAACACCTAATGTTGCACCAGCAAGGCCACCAGCAAGACTTAATGCTCCACTTGTTAATCGTTTAAACATCGATTTTTCACTCTTCTTAATACCTAAGATATCGGTTATTAATTTAGGTGCCTTAACTATAAAGGCAAATAAACCTATGATAAAGAAAATATTAAATAAGAAATAAGAACTTCCCGCATCTTTAAAATTATTTAATACTACTTTAGCACTAGCAAAAATTAATATTATTAAATTAAATAAGGCAAGTCTTATAAATAATTCTAAATATGTCGTTAACGTTTCTTTCATCCAATTTTCAAATATTTTGCTATTTGGAATAATTCGAGCAAAAACTGCTATTGGAGAAATTAATTGCATTAATATTAATTTTAAGGTACGGATAACAATATCAACACAAGTAATTATTACTAAACCTAATACAATAAATCCAGCAATTGTTGAGAAAATATACTTATAATGTATCGTTCCATTATCATTAGTAATTGAATAACTAAATAAGTTAATATCCGAAAAACTACCACTAAAAATTATTTTGCTTCGATAGTCTCTAAAAGTCTTAAATCCAGCACTGCTGTTATTTGAATTACGAATCCAATCATCTAATGCGGATATAGCTCCACCACCCGTAACAATAGTTAATGGGCTTACAACACTACCGGTAACTCCGGCAGCAGTAATTTCTTCACTAATATCTTTATCTTCATCATCAGAATATAAAAAAGCATTTAACGCCGAAAACGAAATATCATTTGCAATAATTTTTACATAATTATTATATCCCACATCTTGTTGACTAACCTCATATGTTTCCGAAGTACCAGAATTACCTGTTCTAGTAAATATCATTTTTTGTGAATTATTACCAAGAATAATAGAACCAATAACATTATTTTCAATAATAATATTTTGCAATCTGTACATGTAATCAAAAATCGTTGGCATTATTGTTACTAAAACAATTGAAATAACAACATTTTTGATAATATTTACAGCTGAAACTTTACCTTTTGTTAAATTATTAGGATCAAATAATGCTTTTATCAACGAATAAGATACTAAAAATAAAGCAAAAACACCAATAACAATATAAATACGATCAGTTAATTGGTCTACGATATCAGTTAGTTTAAAATCAGTACTAGACACATCTATAATAAAGCGAAGACACACAGCGATTAAATCATATAAAAATGCATCTATAGTTAGTAATATCTTAACTACATCTTTCAAACTACTTGTAAAAAAAGTATCTGCTAAAAAAATCATTATTTCACCCTCTTTCTAAAAAATTATTTTTTATTTAATACCACATGTTCCATATTCAGTAACCAATTTAAGTAATACTGTTAGTAAAGTTGGAATTAAAAATATAACAACCGCTATAATAGCCCGTTTTGATACAGTTTGCAATGCTTTTTTCATTGCATCATTATTTTGTGTAACAACTGCTGAACCAAAATCGTAAATTGTTAAACCTAATAAAATAATTGGTACAGCGTATTTAATAATATTAAAAATTGATTGAATAAAATATCCTAAAGAATTATGATTAACAAATTCTCCATCTTCATATTCACCAAAAACACCTTCACAACCAGTAATATCATTTAAATTTTTTTCATCATCAAACATTACTGTTTGTGATTTATTATTACCACCGGGATTATCTACGGTAGGACAATTATATTTAGTTCGACATTCATTAGCTTTTGTCGTATCACTTATCGCATTGCAATATTCACATTGTTCTTCATCATATCCTGAAGTACTTGAAGTTACAGGATTACTTGGTGAAGTCGGATTACTTGGTGTGGTTGGATTGCTTGGAGTTGTTGGATTGGTTGGTTTTGTTGTGGGACAACCATAACCAGAAGCTTTAGCTCGAAAACTTGCACTTACACTATTTTCACAAGCCTGTTTGGCACTAGTAGCTGTAATCTTCCCACATTGTTGTCTCTTTTTACTTGAAACCGCCGAATCATACGCTGAATCACAAGAAGTTTTATCATTTTGAGAACAACAATTTGAGCATCCATCATCCGTAGTACATGCATTTAATATCATGTTAAACGAAAAAAATGCAACAAAAGTTAACAAACTAATTAGTATTTTTTTCATTAATATCACCTACTTTTTTATTTTTTTTGACATAAATTATTTTTAACCATACAATCGCTTCGTTTTGAACATTCAGACAAGCTTAGTACGTCGCAGCTATTATCATTATTATCTTTATTATCAGTAGCATTTCCTTCTACATCGCACTCATTTAATTTAAATAAACAAGCATTACATTTATTAAAGCTATCATCATCAGAAACGGAATTACCAATTAAAGATGTTAGATAAAAAATTATAGTTGGCAAGAAAAATATTGCTACCGCTGCTATAGCTCGATTTGCAACACTTTTTATTGCTTTATTTAGGGCTTCTTGGTCACTATTTACAGCAGCCTTTGAAAAGTCAATTGTTGCAAATATTATTAGTAACAAAGGAATAATTATTTTAACAACAGAAAGTAAATAGCCAAATATTCTTAAAGTTTTTAAGACATTAACTTGATCACAAAACACTATTTCAGAAGTATCTAAAGGTTCTAAT
>CAYPXM010000019.1:6304-12963 GCA_964415015.1 uncultured Muribaculaceae bacterium
TTCACCCGGATTATAACCGACAAGAACATAAAACTCTTTAAGTTGTTCCTCATTTAATAAATAAAAGTTCGTTCCTAAAGCGTCACTACCACCAAACATAACATAGATTGGTTTATCACAAGTAATTGTACTATTTAAACCTTTTACAAACATCGTGTTAATAATTACACCATTACTTCCACCTTTGTTTATAAAATTACCTTCATTAACCGCAATTGATTCGTTAAAATTTATATTAAATTCATCTTTAAATTTAATTTGTAATTTTTTTTCAGTGCCAATTTTATAAAACGTTATAGTTTTAAAATAATCAATATTTTTATTATATTCTTTAGCAGAAATAAATTTTAAATCACATGATTCAGTATTAGTTGATGTATTATTACTACTTATGCCAGTTGTTTTTTCTACGCTTCCATTTCCACCAGTAGTCAAATTAACATCCATTGTTTTATAGAAATTATCATATTCATAATCATCTAATAAATCAAAAACCATATTTTTTCCATTACCTGAACCATCAGCATAAAAATTAAAAATTAAAGAAGGACATTTGCCAGTTTCATACGTATTGCTCTTTGTAAATGCATTAATTAACATATCTCGATTAGATAAATATGTTATTTTACTTTTATTAACAACGCAATTCCCAGTTAAAGTTGTTTTACATTGATAACTTAAACGTCCATCACCGATAGCACTAGTTGTTGGACAATTATCTTTTGAATAATTATTACATTTAAATGGATAATTATTAATATAGCTTTCATATTTTTTATGAGCCATATAATATAAATTATAATATCCTTTTGTCTCTCCTAATTTTACATCGTTATCATAAGAACCATTATTAATGGTATAAATTACATCTCTATTAGGCTTTTTTACACTAATAACAATATCACCCATATCTTTGGTTTTATATGTACAAGTAGTATCTGCATTTACAATATTAGGTAATATTAAAGTCAATAAAAAGATTATTATTAATATACTTTTTTGCTTCATAAAAAACTGCCCCAATCTCTAGTATTAATTATACCAAACGTCCATAAAAAAAACAATTCAATTTGAATTGTTTTTATATTATTTTTATAATTATTATTTCCAAGCTTCCGCAGCATGTGGAGCACAGTTTTTACTATCAGCAGAATATTTTTCATCTTTTCCACTATTTGGACTAGTTAAACATTTACGACAAATATCGTAGTCTCCTTTATTATCATTAAAGCCACTAATTAAGCCCATAATAACTCCAACTAATGTAGGAATAAAGAATATAACTACAGCAGCAATTGCACGACGCATTAATCCCATTGTAGCTTTCTTAATTTCATCTTCCTTACTACTAGTAACAGCTTTTCCTAAATCAAACATTCCAAAAATAATTAATAATAGCGGAATAATGATTTTAAATACAGTTAATACATAACCAACTACTTGCCAAGCATTAGCAGTTCTACTACAAAAATCAGAAGCACCTTCCATTAAAAACATATAATTACCTCATTTCTTAACTTAATTTTACTTGCAACAAATCAATTTGTCAAGAGATATACGCATTATTGACATTATTTATTTAAATATTCCAAATAATCCACTTTTATTATCAGCAGAACCATTAAAACGAGAAAATCCAATACTTAATAAAAAATCTTCTAAAACTTTATGATTATCTTTACGATCATCTAAAAAAGGAATATTAAAATGAATATGACTTTGTGATTCAAATTCAAAATCAGTCACATCTTTACTCGATAATGTACTTTTATTCAATACTATTTTTTTATCTTTTGCTTTTTCAAAAATATTACGGTCTCTTCTGATTAATTTATTTAGTTTAATAATACCCGGTTCAATTAAATATATAATATCACTACATTGTTCTTCATATTCCATACTATTTAAATCAATTAAAAGTACATCTACATCACTGTTTTTTGCTATCACAGCCGGTAACTCTACACCGCTAGCACTAATAAGTGTTTTATCATTGAAATAAAGAAAATCATGTTTATCCACTTCAATTGCTTTGGCACTATAATGTTGTTCTAAAGTCTTTTTTAACATATAAGTTAGAGTTGTTGAACCAGCACTGTCTGTTAAATTACGAATTCCAATAATCCGCATAGCACTATTTTCAACTATTCGATCAACATAAACGGTTTTTACAAAATCATTTCCATTACTCACACCCATTTGAGGCATGATAGGATTTAATTGATGAAATTGAGCTACATCTTTGTAAGAGTTAGGATTATCAATTAAAAACTTTACAGAATCAATATTTCTCGTAAAATTATATATTCCAACACTAATTAAACCACTAATAAAACCAGGACCATTAACTTCCTCACTATCATCTAAAAGTAATATAACTTTAGACATATCCAAATCGACACTTAATTTCTTAAAAGTATTTAAATCTTTATAATCCTTTAATGCCGTTATATCTAAAATCATTTTATTGTAATAAAAATTAGCAAAATTAGCTACTAATTCATCAACACTAAATTCACCATTTAGATTTTTAATAATATCTAAGTCTAAATTAACAAGCATAGCTTGATATTTATTTGAAACAATTACATTCATTATTCTCACCCTTTTTATTCATTATATCTATGCTTCTAAACCATCAGCATTAAAGTAAACATCATTTGTCTCACCATGCACACTAAAGGTTGTTAAATCACCAATGACTGGTAAATTAAACTTAAAAAAGACTGTTACTTCATAATAAGCACGATTTTTATAATTATATTTTTCAATTTCTTTTTCACTAACCCCTTTAATCGGATTTTTAATTTTCTTCAAACAATAATAATATTTATTATTTTTTTTACTATCATCAATTTTTTCAAAACTACTTTCAACACTGGCATCATTTAGACTTATAGAACTAATTCCATATGTACCAACATCACATTTTCCTTTGGCTTGATAACCATTATTATTTAAATAAGACGCAACTAAATAACGAGCTCCAGGATCAGCGGTTGAGGGAGTAAAACCTTCTTCTCGCTCTATAATATTTATTATTTCATTTTTAACCCGAAATGCTCTAGTGTAATTAATTGTTAATGTAATAAATGCAACAAAAAACAATATAAAAACAATAACAATTTGAAGGGTCCAGGTTCCACCTATTGACTCACGCATTTAATTACCTCCTAACTAAATAATTAACTATCTAAAGGATTCTCAATTTGATAAGAATCACCACTAGCTTTAAAAACAAAAGTATCACTAAAAATTGGCAAATCTAAGCGATAAAAAACTTGAACTTGATAATATACTCTGGTTGGCGTTTCATCATCACCCGAATTGCTAACTACTTTACGCATACAAAATACACCTTTATTGCCTGTCCCTTGTGATTCTCCATTAGCATCATAAGCTGTATAAGGCCCATTTTGATCATCAATGTCGTTATCACATTTTCCTGTGGTTCGATAACCAACTTTTTTTAAATAGGCTGCTACTTCTTTTTGAGTAACATCAACATATCCTTTGTTTCGTTCAACAATATTAACTACTTCATCTTTAACACGGAATGCTCGGGCATAATTAATTGATAAACATAAATATCCTGTAAATAATAGGACAAATACAATAACAATTTGAAAAAGAAAAGTAGCGCCTTGACTTTCTCTCATCTAATTACCCCCTCCACGCACATTTAAACTCATTACCCACAGCATTATCATCTTTATCATAATGTTGACAGTTAACTTTGCCAGTATTTTTATCAAATGACGTTTCGTCACATACGGCATTATTACAATTTTGAGTATAAGTTAAATTATTTTTTATCATTGGCCAAAAAACTGTATAGAAAAAAGCCAATAGGACTCCTACTGCTACAACAACAAACACTGTCATATTTAGCTCACCTGTGGCTTGTTTCATAAATTACCTCTTAATCTAATTTAGTCATTTTGAATTTTACATTTAACTTTTTCTACTTTATCACCGTCTAAATATTCACATTCGCAAGTACTTCCTGCAGTACATGAACTTGGGCAAGTAGCTTGAGCACATTTAGTACTATTATTTATGTTATTTTTAATTGCTGGCCATACAAAGGCATAGAAGAATGCTGCTACAGCTGCTATTGCTACTACTGTAATTACAGTCATATTTAATTCGCCAGTCGCTTCTTTCATATATATATTCCTCCTCTATTATATATTTTTATTATACATTGTTTTTAAATTTATATCAATTAATTTAACAATAATTTACATTTGGATCATTTGCATTACAGCAATGATAAGTAAAACCATTAATCCTAACCCAGTTGCAAGTAACATGGAAGTGGTTTTTCCTTCCATCTTATCAAGACGATTCTTATATCTTGTCTCACGGGCTTTTTGTTGTAATGCTGAAATTGTTCTTGAAAACATAAGGATTTGTTCTTGTTTACGTTCTTGGCGACCAAGACTTAAACGATATAATAAACGCATCATTCGCATTGAATCACGAACGGGATATTTTCTTGCAAAATTCATATAAGGTTCAATTGATGAATCACCAGCATTTATGGCTTCAATCATTTCATTTAAACCTTCTCTAAAAATTTCTGGTGCATCATCGATTGATTTACCAATTGCTACTGGTACAGTGTAATGTTGAATTAATATTTCTAATCCCTTTAAATAATGTGGCAGCATGGTATCAATAATATGTAAATGATTCTTATAATATTTTCGTAAATTCAAATAATCTAATTTAAACATCCCATATCCGGCAATAATTGCAAATAAGAATTTAACATAGTTCATACTCGTAATAAAGAAGAATAAAAGTAATACTATGACAATGAAACCATTACGTATTCTTTTTTGATATAAAACATTTGGTTCAACTTTATCACCATATTTAGCTTTAACTAAGAAATCATAATCATTTTCTTTTAATTTACTTAAATATACCGAATTGTCTTTAATAAAACGATTTGTACTAACTTTTCCATTATAATTAAGAATAAATATAACGATTACAGCGATAATTAATATTTCAAATGACATACTACTCTACCCCCACATCTTCACAATAATATTTTTCACCATTAAGTAGGAAATATGAATTAATAATTATTATTGCATGTAATAGGAGTTTAACATACCACAATTTAATCATGTTCAAATATGATTCTTGACCAAGTAATAGTTGCATTGCCATTACTAATAAGAATAAGGCACAGCCAAATGTTAAGAATTTCTTATGGAATTCACTTCGATCCATTTTATCGCGATATACCCCTTCAACTAAAGCATCAATATCCATTGCCATATTTTCTAGTGATTCACCACTATCTTTGGCACCCTCTTTAGTAATTTGTAAAAATAATTGGTGCATATTTTTTACCATATAGAAAGGATAACGTTCATTAAAGAAATTTATTGATTCATCAATGGTACCATTTTGATAAGCCATATCAATCATTTCTTTTAAATCACCTAAAACTGGTTCTTCAACGATTCCTGAATCTCTAACCCCTTCTAGTGATTTAACAAAACTTTGTGTAGTATTAAATTCCATAATAACATTTGTCGTATATACTTGAATTTGTTCAAAAACATATTCACTATAAATTCGTTTACAACGTAAAAATGCTAAGTATGGAATAAATAAAATAACCGCTATTACATAAATTATCGCCCAAATAATACTAAAGAAATATAAGTAAGCGATAACGGCTGCAAAGCCACCTAAAAGTAACGCTTGGGTAATGTACTGCCTAGTAGTATATTCTTGCCCTAATCCTTTTACCCGTTGTCTTACTTCTTTAAAACTATAAGGGGCATATTTGTTATAAGCATAAGTTACTTTATTAGCAATAAACTTATAAACATTTTCACCATTATTTTGGCGATAAGTAATAACAAATATTGCAATAACGATTAATATTAGTAATTCTAACATTCTTAGACCTCACTTTCTAAAATAAACTATCAATTGCCTCTAAATTTATGTTTTCTAATAATTGGGAATTATTAGAACTTTTATTACCATCATTATTTATGGTAACTTCTTTTTTTTCAGTTTCACTACCAAGTCCAAATACGTCATCATCTAAATAAATATTATTAATGCTTAAGTAATTAATTAGATTTTTGGTAGGATTTTTTACTAACGATGCCCCATCAATGTTCTTTTTATAAATAATATTGGTTTTAGCAACGTTATTATCATCAACATAGAATTCACATACTTCCATGATTTCCCGTTGAAAACGATTATGTTTTTGAGAAAAATATCCTTTTACATATATTCCTAATTGAACATATCGGTGAATACTTGATAAGAATTGGTCAATATCTTGACTAGTTTCTAATAAACTATACATTCGCATTGGAATTGAGGATGCTTTATCAGCATGAATTGTTGATAATATATGATGTCCTGATGATATAGAGTTACGAACTGCCATAACTGCTTCACCAGAACGTACTTCTGATAATAATATCCATATTGGATTTTGACGCATACAAGTAACTAACACTTCGGAATATGAAGCAATATTATTAGTTTTCATTGCCACAATATCACGATGAGGAAAAATTTTATCCAAGTGTAATTCCAAAGTATCTTCAATTGTTATTATTTTTTCATTATCAGTTGTTTTACTCGCTAGGTATTTAACTAATTCT
>CAYPXM010000020.1:0-12155 GCA_964415015.1 uncultured Muribaculaceae bacterium
ATATTATCTTCGCTATCGACAAGTATTGGAAGCTTCATTCGTTCTTCCGGTGATACCTTTTCATCAATTAAAATATCCTTTATTTTCCTATGACCTCCTAAATTCTTAATCTTCATTTTATCACCTTCATGACGATTACGAAAATATAATGGAGGAACAATTTCCGCTTTATTTAATCTTATAACAAAATTACTTTTATCATCTATATCAGATACTCGATTAAATTCAAATGAAGAAATTAATAAATATTTATCAAATAATACCATAAAATCAGTAGCTGGGTCACTTTTTTTTATATAAAACTGATTATAACTCTTTATTCCTACATAACCTTGAGGCAAATTAATTAAACCATTACTCTTTTTACTTAATATTAAATTAATTATTAAAGTAATATTTAAATCACTAATAACAAATAAATTATCATTATATATATTATGTAATAAATAACTAATTAATCGCTTTTCGACAAATGGTTCTAATAATTTAAATTTTTCTACATTTATAACATTATCATTAATCGTATTATCTATGTCTTTTTTTATAATACGATTAATAAAATCATCACATTCACTTAATTCTTTACTAAATTTTAAATATTTAGTATGAACTTGTGAATCCTCTTCTTTTAAAAACGGTAAAACATTATGACGATATCTATTTCTTGTATAGTGGTCACTTAAGTTACTTTTATCAATTGCATACCATAAATTATTATTTAACATGTATGTTTCAATGTCTTTTTTGGTATATCGTATTAATGGTCTTATCACATAATAATTATTTTCTTTTTTAATTTCTTTAAATCCACTATAACCATTTAAATTACTTCCACGACTAATTTTCATTAAAATCGTTTCCATCAAATCATCACCATGATGAGCGGTTGCTAAATATTTTGCCTGATATTTTTTTATTAGCTCTTTAAAAAATTCATATCTTTTTATTCGCGCATCATTATGAAAGTTATCTTTACTATAATCTAATATGGTCATTCCCTCAAAAATAATATCATTTTCTTGACATATTTTTTCTACCATTTGATATTCAGTATCACTTTCAATTCTTATTTTATGATTAACATGAGCACAAATTATTTTTAATTTTTTACCACAATTATTAAGTAAATGAAGTAAACACATTGAATCAGGCCCACCACTAGTAGCAACAACAACAACATCATTATCTTTTAAATAGCTTGTGTCGATATCCATAATAGGCCTCCTTTTTCATGTATTATACCAATATAATTATAAATTACAATTATAATTTTAAGTTATTTTCTAACATTGCCATTATTTCCCCATCTAAAAACTTTTCGGCATCAACATCCTCATAATTGGTACGATGATCTTTAATTAATTTAAATGGTTCTAAAGTGTAACTTCTAATCTGACTTCCAAAGTTAATCGCATCATGATTGCTAAATGATTGCATTTTATCATGATGTTTTTCAATTTCCAGTTGATACAATTTTCCTTTTAAAATGTTTATTGCAGTTTCTTTATTTTGAATTTGGCTTCTTTCATTTTGACATGTTACTACTATTTTAGTTGGAATATGCGTAACCCGAACCGCAGAATCCGTAGTATTTACTCCTTGACCACCACATCCACTTGAACGATATACATCTATTTTTAAATCTTTATCATCAATATTTACTTCTATTTCTTTAGTAATTTTTGGCGTTACACTTACGCTCGCAAAGGAAGTATGACGTCTTTTATTGGAATCAAACGGCGATATTCTAATTAAACGATGGACTCCAGATTCGTGTTTTAAATAACCATAAGCATAAGGACCAGTAATTAAAATATTAACTGATTTTAAACCAGCTTCATCTCCTTTTTCAAAGGATATTTCTTCATATTTATAATCATATTTATCACAAAATCGTTCATACATTCGTAATAACATACTAGCAAAATCACAACTTTCCGTGCCACCTGCTCCAGGATGGATTTCTAAATAACATGCTTCTTTATCATACTCCCCTGATAAGTATAAATAATTTTTTAATACATCAATATTTTTTAATAATATATCTAATTGTTCATTTATATCGTTTGTAATAGTATCTTCTGTCTTACATATTTCTTCTAAATAATCCAATAAAAAATTAGTTTCATTATATTGATTTATTTCTTTTTTTAAATTAGATAACTCACTATTTACTATTCCAGCTTCTTTTGGATCATCCCAAAAATGGGGTTCTAATATTAATTTATTTAATTCTTGTAATCTTTTTTCTTTATTTACAACGTCAAAGTGACCTCCCAAGGTCATTTAATTCATTTTTTTTACTACTTAATAATTCCAGTATTTCTCTTTTTTCCATATTTCTCACCACTTTCATTATAACAAAAGAATAGTTATTAAACTATCCTAAACTTATATCTAATATCATCATTACCGTAAATCCAACGAGACTAGCCATTGCCATAAATGATTTATTTTTATTACTTTGACTTTCCGGTATTAATTCTTGAATTACCACATATATCATCGCCCCAGCAGCAAAAGCAAGTAAAAATGGTAAGACGACAATTAATTGTTTAACTAATATAGCCCCAAGTATTCCAGCAATTGGTTCTACTATACCACTTAGTTGACCACACATGAAAGCTTTAAATGGTTTCATTCCTTCTCTTTTAAGAGGCAAGCTAACAGCTGAACCCTCAGGAAAATTTTGTAATCCTATACCTAGTGCCAATGTCCATGCACCAGCTAATAAAGCAGGTGTACTATAGGTACATAAACTACCAAAAGCTACCCCTACGGCTAAACCTTCAGGAATATTATGAATAGTTATTGAGCTTATTAACATAAATATTCTTTTTGTACTATTTTTCTTCTCGGTACTTTCTTTTTTAATAACTTTATTAATTATTTTATCACTAATAAATAATAGTAATCCACCGGCTAAAAAACCAGCTGATACAACAACAAAGACCACCATATCTAATTCTGTTGCTCGATCAATTGCCGGAGACAATAGAGACCAAAAAGAAGCAGCTATCATCACTCCTGCAGAAAATCCTAAAAGAGCATCCATTACTGTTTTATTAACTCGTTTAAAGAAGAAAACCACTAGTGCTCCTAATAATGTAACCCCCCATGTAAAAAGAGTTGCAATTAGAGCTTGGGTAATATAATTTAAATTTAATATATATTCTATCATTATAATCCTCCACACTATTAGTAAATTATGTATTTTTACTATTTAAGTATGGGTATATAACTAAAAAAATCTCTATTAAGAGATTTATATAAATATGGCGATAATTTTAGGAATAAATATGACTAATCCAATTACAAAAGCAGTAATTGCAGTAATCAATACTGCCCCAGCAGCCATATCCTTAATTACTTTAGCTTCTACACATTTCTTTTCACTAATATAATCAATCGTATTTTCAATAACGGTGTTAAATATTTCTGCTGTTAATACCATGGTAAATAAAATAAGACATGTAAACCATTCATAATTTGAAATATCAAAGTAAATTCCACAAACAATTACACTAAATACAGCCAGTAAATGAATCTGCATATTTCGTTCATTAATTATCACTTGTTTAACACCACTAAAAGCATATTTAAAACTATGATCAAGTCTTATTTTTTCATCTTTTATTGTTAACCCATTATTAGTAATATAGATAAATAATATTAATAAGATAACCCCGAACAAGAATCCACCAAAAACATCACTTGTATAATGTACTCCTAAGTATATTCGACTAAAACCAACTAATATAATAATTAAAAATGCTATTATTGAAAATAAAATTTTATACCCTTTTTTGGCATTACTACGCATTATAAGATATATTAAATAACCATATAATGCCGTTGAAACTAATGTATGAGCACTTGGAAAACTATAACCTGTTTCCGTAATAAATTGACTTATAGGTCGAGGACGTTTTAACAAATATTTTATTCCTACACTTACTAAAGATGATGATATTAAAACATATAAAATATTTAAACCTTTTTTATAATTTAAAACAATCATCCCAAAAAGAGCAATAATCAAAAAAGTTAAGGCACTGCCAAAATTAGTTATAAACAGCATCCAAAATGTTAACTTTGTTGATCTTATATCTTTGCAAATATCCATTAGTAATTCATCATATGAATAACTCTTAATAAATAAAACAAATAATAATAAAACTACTATTGTTAAAATTATTACTTTTCGATTATTTCGTTTCATATACTTTCACCAGCTTTTTATTCTCATTAATATTATTCATTACTTCATTATAATCTATTATATCACTATTTACTTCTTCATCAATTTTATTAATCTGCAATTTATTTAATCTATCCATACAATCTATTGCCGCTAATTGCTGTTCATAATTTACTAATTCTTTTTTTACTTGGGATAACTGAATAGAATTATAATCAATATCAGGATTACTACTAATAAAACGAAATACTTCTTTTCGATGTTCATTAAGTAATACTCCAATATTAATTGGAACAAGTATCATACTAATCCCACCAAAAACAATTAAATAAACCATAGCATCATACCATAAAGTAACCATGATGCCAGAAGTCATTACAATTCCAAATAACACACCCGTTTTAACTAAGATTGTTTGATTAATCTGTTTTATATCCTTTAGTTTTAACAATTGTTGATATTGTTTTTGTTGAATAATTATCTCTTTTTTATGATTATCAATAGTATTTTGATTGTTAACAATTTTATTTCTATGTAAGCAAGTTTCTTTATTACTAATCATATAAAAGACTCCTATTCTAAATATATATTATCATATTTAGTTTGTCTTTTTCAATTTAATTTGATAGTACCAATTAAGATTAGCAATTAATATATATATAAAACGCGGGAAACTAGCTTCAATATAATAATTATCATAATAATTTTGATAATTTATTGCCGCCGATAATTTTTTGATTTGCTGATGTATTTTTTTATTATAAAATTTATTTTTAAAACCAATTGGTCCACATCCAATTCCTAGTCCACCCATATACGTACAGTCATTTTTTAAACAGAAATTTTTTATTACATCTAACGCAACTTCATTATGAATTCCCTCATAATATCCACAATTTGCAAGAACATATACTTTTTTACTATGAATTTCTTGATTTGCAAAACGACTAATGAAATCAATCACATGGCTTGGAAGAGCATCAACATATAAGGGAAAAGCAAAAATTATAATATCGGCTTGTTTTATCATTTGATATTTGCTATTAGCAAAATTATTACAATCTATTTCTTCAATTAAATAATCTTTACTTAAATTCTCATATATTAATTCTAAATATTTTTCACTCGCACTATTGTTATACTTTGGACTACCATTAATTAAAATAATTTTATTCATAAATAATATCTCCAATCGAAGGATAAAAATTTAAATTATAGGTACTATCCAAATTTTCTTGATTAGCACGACATAGCTTTATAAAAGTATTTTTTTCTAATTCAGTTATATCGCCATAAATAAGATAATCAAGTTCTAATTTTTTATTATATCGTTTAATATGATGAGTCTCGTTATAAGCCTTGCAAAAATATGGCATAACATATGAAATACTCCGATCAAATACATTCTTTACAAAAGGACTAAACATTCCGTAATAGTTTTGAGAGATAATTATTACTTTTTCGGCATCTTTAAATAACGTACTATTATTTTCATAGCCATCTTTAATTAAACAAGTAGTAGGGCTTTTAGTCCAACATCCAAAACATCCTAAACATTTTTTAATTTTATTATTATTACTTACTATTACTGCATTTGTGATCTTTAAATTAAGTTTTTCAAACTCAGTATCACTTAAATCATGAATAATTAGAATCATTTTTATATCCTCGTTTTCTTGATAATACATATGATATTTTTGGTAATTATATGAGAAATAATATTAATTTTTTAAACATTTAAAAAACTACTTAAAAAAGTAGCTTTATAAAATTATGAGTTAACAGTACCTTCTATCGTAACTGTTGTCCTTCCATTACCTGCAGAAGTACTAGCAGGAACTGAAATCGTTTTTGTTACTGAGGTAGGTAGTACTAACCGATTATTTTCTCCTATTGAGTAATCAGTTGTGTCAAAAGTAGTAACGACACCATCCGTAGTAGAACTAATTGCATTAACCGTGAAATTTAATGGTAAATCATCGGTAATAACGATATTTGTTGCTTCAGCATTACCAGAGTTTTCAAGTAGGAAAGTATAAGTTAGTGTATCACCATCCATTACATTTTCTTTATCAACGCTTTTAGTCATTCTAACTTCAGCATAACTAGCTTTTGGTAAAGTTAATGACGGTGATGGATCAACTGTTATAGTCGGTCCAGCAACAGATGTTTCATGTCCCACAACGGTTACTTCATTAGTTATCTCAGTTAATTCAGGATCAACATCAGCTCTTACTTTAGCAACATAAGTAAGAATAACTACTTCTCCTGGTGCTAAAGTATCTGGAATCACCATCGTTAAAGGACTAGTATTAGTTGGAGTAATAGTTGATATTACATCATTTCTTAACATTCGCGCACTATCCGTTACATATGTAAGTAAACGCGGTGTTCCACTACCTAAATCATCTTGGATAGATACATCGTATAAAGGCTCTAATCCATCATTAGAAACACGAATATTAAAGGTCAAATTTTCTTGAGGACGCCAAGAAGTATTATTAGAAGTTTTTAAGGCATTTAAATTTACATTTTCTACAAGGCTAGTTGTAGCTATATTAGATAATGCCCCATCTGTCATATCACCATATTGATATGAAATATTAGCAGAGTTATTAAGTACTATTGCCATATTTTCTCCTTTCGTTGTAATTTATAATTACACTATAATATATGAACTTTTTATTAAAAACGAAATAATGAATATCATAACTAAACCATAATATTTTATTATTGAATCAAATTTGCTAATATTTGTTTTATATTTATACATATAAAAAGTAGATTATATCTACTTATTATTTACCTCATAATATCTTTTTAATCTAACTAAAGTAGTTATAACATCATGTGTTTCTTCTAATTCATAACTGCTACAATTTCTATGATACATACCATCAAGAGAAATAATATTCATAGAAAATGTTTCATTTCTTTTATTAAACATATAATTATTAATAATATCTTGCAAATCATAATCTACTACATATTCAAAATCTTTTATTAGATATACTACATATTCTTGTTTATTCTTTAATAACTCGTAGAAACTATATTCATCATAAACAATTGTTTCTACACTAGATATTTTATTGAAATCAATTTCCAAATCTAATAAGTCCAACTTCTCTTTTATATCATTTTTTTCCTTATCACTAGTTGCCATTTTTATTTTTTCACAATTATATAAAATATTATTCACTAGTGTTAATAGCAAATATTCACTTAATATTAATCTTTTTTCTGAATTATCACCTTTGTTTTGTCTCTCAATATTAAAAATTTGTTGTTTAATATCTCTTAATTCATCTAGATTATTAGAATTTAACGCTAATTTTCGAAGTTCAATTAACTTGAAATCTTCATCAGTAACTAATATATTAGATTTTTGTTTAAATCTAATTAAACGTTCATCTAGATTAACAGAATAATCCTGTAAAACTTTACCACTTAATATAATTGGATAATATTTTTTATCCGTATCAGAATAATCACAACATTCATATGATATTCTTGCTATTAATTCACCCATTATATTTTTATCCACATATAAAATTAAATTGCAATTAACAAGATTTATTTTATTAATAATATTTCTTACTTCATCATATTCATTCATAAATATACCTCTTTATAAATATTTATCATATCATTTATTATATTATTTACAATAAAAAATTTATATATATTTCACTTTATAATATTTAGTGATATTTTCTTTTTTATAAAAATAAATTAAAAAAGATGTTATTTAAAACATCTTTTTTTATCTAAATGGCAGGGGATGAGAGAATCGAACTCCCAACAGTGGTTTTGGAGACCATTATTATACCATTTAACTAATCCCCTACAAATAACTGCTCTTATTATATGAAAAATTTTAAACAATTGCAATTATTTTTGCATATTATATAATAGGTGACTAAAATGATCGTTAAATACACAACCAAAGAATTAGACTTACTGGCACGAATTATGCGTGCCGAAGCATTAAATGAAGGAAATTTAGGGATGCTAATGGTCGGCGATGTAGTTGTTAATCGTGTTTTAGCTGACTGTTTAACATTTAAAAATATTACAACAATTAATGATGCAATATTTCAAAAAAATCAATTTTCAGGTACTAAAATTAGCCTCTTCTATGGAACTTCGACAACTTTAGAAAAAAACTTAGCTAAAAGAATATTAAATGGTGAATATTATTATCCAGCTACTAACGCTTTATGGTTTTATGCCCCAAAAAGTGGTGAAAATTGCAAAAGTACATGGTACGATCAGAAATTAGCAGGTCGCTATAAGAATCACTGCTTTTATAAACCCGATCCTCAAGTTTGCAAAGAAATTCACTAAAAACGAAAATAGATAAAAGGATTATAACTTCCTACTAGGATATAGATAATACATAGTACAAATAGAATAATCATAATTATATCAATAAACAAATTATTTTGTTTAATTTTTTGCATGATACTACTAGAACAAATTATACCGATCGTAATAAATATAAATGAATTAAGCGATAACACTCCATTAATTTTTAAAATACTTATGTTACCAAAACCATAAAATCCAAATAAGGCTTTAAATGTCTCTTTTAGTTCTACTGCGGTAGTTGCTCTAAATATTAACCAACCAATAATGACAATTAATAAAGTATAGATGTGATTAATAATTTTAGGCGATTTATCTAATATTTTACTCAAAAAATATTTTTCAATAATTAGAAACATTGCGTAATATAGACCCCATAAAACAAAGTTCCATGATGCTCCATGCCAAAAACCAGTTAATGCCCAAACAATTAGAATATTTCTAATATGTTTAAATACTTTTACTTTATTACCACCAAGAGGAATATAGACATAGTCGCGGAAAAAAGTTGATAACGAAATATGCCAACGTCGCCAAAAATCTGTTATTGAAGTCGCAATATATGGTAAATTGAAATTCTCATCATAATTAAAACCTAACATTTTGCCTAAACCGATAGCCATGTCAGAATAACCAGAAAAATCAAAATAGATTTGTAACGTATAAGAAATCACACCAATTAAAACACCTATAAAACCATACGAACTAGCAGATTGGTTAAATATTTGATCTGCAATAAAAGCAACATTGTTTGCAATTAACACCTTTTTTGATAAACCAATAATAAATCTTCTAATCCCTGATGCAAACATTGTTAAACTAATCTTTCGATTATTTAATTCTCCTTCAATAGTTTCATATCGCACTATCGGTCCAGCAATCAATTGGGGGAAAGCAACAATATAACATGCTAAATAAAAAATATTATTTTGTACTTTAACTTTCTTTCGATATACATCGATTACATAACTTAATGCTTGAAAGGTATAAAAACTTATTCCAATTGGTAAGCTAATATTCAAATTACTAATACTAATATTAAAAATATCATTTAGCGTAGTAATAAATAAATTAGTATATTTAAAACTCATTAATAATAAAATATTAATTATCACAATTGTAATAAGCCATTTTTTAGAGTGGGTTTTATCCATTACTTTTGTTAAATAATAGTTAATTAGTATTGAAAAAATAATCAGTATTACATAAAAAGGTTCTCCCCAAGCATAAAAGAATATTGAAAATACTAATAAAATAAAGTTTCTAATTTTTACATTTTTAAACGCAAAATAACATACCAGAAAGATTGGTAAAAAAACAAATAGAAAAGTTAATGAAGAAAATACCATTATTTAACCACCCTTTCTCTTATTAAATGATCATATACATCAAACATTTGTGTTTCAGCCTCTTGTAAAAATAAGATATCAGTTATTTTTGATTCTTTAATATACTCGCTTAAAGATAAATCATTTGTTAGCCATTTACCATATCGCATATTTACTACATAAGTATTGTCATAATGATTAGCTAACAAATAGTCTATTTGCCAAGCAAGTGAATCCGAAATAATTAGTAAATTACGATTAGTATTCTTTCCACTACTATATATTATTTCATCGTATTGACCATTAAAATAACCTACATAATAATCATAATATTGATTATTTTTTGCGACTATTTTTCGTGGTTTAAATAAATTATCAAAAATATTACTACTTACAGACATATTACTATTAATATCCGTTAATTGATCATAGGTTTTATTAAGTAACGCACTTTTAGCCATTGAACCATAATATTTGTCTTTTATTACATGAGTTTCATATTTATTATTATCAACCATATCCATCATTTCAATAATGTCATAATAACTTGTTAAAGCCCCAAAAGCATTATAATGATGATCAGTTTTATAAAAATAAGATAAATACTCAGAAACACTTTCACTTTTTAGCATCCCAATATTGATTTTTTTATTTAAACCATTACTAAATTGAGATACATATTTAGATAAATTACGTTCTTTATCAATATTATTTAATTCATAACGTAATGGCATATAAATATAAATATTTAGGTCATCAAAATTAGTTGCTAAATCATTATAATAAGATACTTGTAAATCTAATCTTTCTTCCATTTCTTCTTTACTTAAAGAATTATATAAGTAATAAAAATCATTTTTTTTGTTATACATTAAGTATTCATTATCACTATTAGTTTTTATAAAAATATCATTAATTATTAATCCTTCAGTATTAATCTTAGTTTGATAAAAAACACGATTAATCATTTCATAACCAGGAAAATAAGTACTAGTACGATTATTAATACTGTTTTCTAGACTTAACACTCTATCTTTAATCGCCCCTATTTTATTTGTACCAGTATTAGTATAAACCGTCCAGTTATCACTTAAATTAAAATTAATAAGTCCCTTACTAATTAATACATATTTAATTGGATAAAATAAGAATACTCCAAAAATAATTAATAGAAAAGTAATTATTATAAATTTATTATTATGTTTCATTAAATTCACCTATATTTATTATAAGTTATATTTAGTAAAAAAACCATAAAATAAAAGAACCATATTAATGATTCTATCGTGGTACTTTTAATGTTTGATTAATACTTAAAGTATTACTTTTTAAATTGTTTATATCTTTTAACTTATCCACCGTCATATTATATTTTCTTGCAATTGAATACAAAGTATCACCGGATTTAACAATATATGTATCATAATTATTACTTGGAATTTTTAAGACTTGATTAATACTTAATGCATTACTACTTAAGTTATTTAATTTCTTTATTTCATCGACAGTGGTGTTATTATTACCTGCTATTTTATATAAAGTATCACCACTTTTAACAACATAGTTTATTGAATTAGAAGCTAAAGGAGCACCGTCTATTTTTAATCGTTGTCCTATCGATAAAGTATTATTAGATAAATTATTTAATTTTTTTAATTCATCAACTGTCATATTATATTTTCTTGCAATTGAATACAAGGTATCACCAGATTTAACAATATAATATTCTTCATTACCAGTAATATCACTTCCCGATATTTTAAGTTTCTGACCAATCGCTAAACTATTGGTTGTTAAATTATTAATACTTTTTAATTTATCAACTGTCATATTATACTTCTTAGCAATGGAATACAAAGTATCACCAGACTTAACGGTATAATATATGTTATCTCCACTATATTCATAGTTATAACCAGCATAATTCGCTAAAGCTCCTACTACCGCTTCCGCATATTCCTGATAATTATTTTTTAATTTTTTTGCATCTTCTTCATTATCTAAAAAACCATATTCAACAATAATTGCTTCATTATTTGGAGTATCTCTTAGGATATAATAATAATCTTTACTAGGATCACTCGGTAATCTTCTTTGGTAATACTTTCTGACTTCAGCTCCCGTTGCTTCTAAACTACTAGCTATTTTTTTGGCTAATGCATCAGTATTACGAAGCGCGTAAATTACTTCAGCACCGGTACCACCTGCGAATGGTCAAAATGTAACTTTTTTATTATTTTTTTAACATAATTAGT
>CAYPXM010000021.1:0-11740 GCA_964415015.1 uncultured Muribaculaceae bacterium
ATACTTCTTAGATGAATTAAAAAAGGGAAGAACCCCTAATCCTGATTTAATGTGTAATAAATATATTAAATTTGATTTATTTGTTAAAGAAGCGAAAAAATTAGGTGCAGAATACATTGCAACCGGCCATTATGCTCGAATGAAAGATAATAAGTTACTTCGGGGGATTGATAAAAATAAAGATCAAACTTACTTCTTAGCTCAAACAAGTCGTGAACAATTAGATCATGTATTATTTCCAATTGGTGACTTAGAAAAACCAGAGGTTAGAAAAATAGCTGATGAAATAAATTTAGCTACGGCCAAGAAAAAGGATTCTACTGGTATTTGTTTTATTGGCGAACGTAATTATCAAGCATTTGTGTCGAATTATTTAAAACCTAATCCCGGTGATATTATTAATATTGAGACTAATGAAGTAATTGGTACCCATACAGGTTTAATGAATTATACCATTGGTCAAAGACGTAATGTCGGTATTAATGGTTATCCTGATAAACATTATGTTTGCGGCAAAAATGTCGATAAGAATATTTTATATGTTGCTTTTGGGGATGATAATAAATATTTAATTAGTGATGCTTGTACCATCGATACAATTAATTTTATTAGTGATTTACGACCAACCGAGTGTACGGCTAAATTTAGATATCGCGGCGAAGATTATAAAGTAAGTTTAGAATATGTAAATGATAACTTAATTAAAGTATCATATAAAGAAGGAGTTAAAAGTGTAACTCCTGGTCAAGCTTGTGTTTTATATTTAGGTGAAGAATGTTTAGGTAGTGGTATCATTAATGAAGTATATAAAAATAATGAAAAACTATGGTATATATAATTGTAAATATTATTTTGATATGAAATAATTTTTATTAAAGAAGGATTATGTATAATACATAATCTTTTATATTGCAATAATAAAAATAATTAATTTACACTAGTTTACGATTGACAGTTGAGTGTTAAGTAAAGTATAATATGGTTGTAAATGAAAGAAGGAACTCATTTGAAAACGTTAAAAGATATTTTTCAAGAATTAGGTATATCTAAAGTAAGATTAGCAAAGTATTTAGGTGTATCTCGTCAAATGGTCTACAATTACTTAGAATTAGATGATATTAATAAATGGCCAAAAGAAAAGAAATTATTATTATTTAAATTACTTGATATTGAAGATGGTAGTGATGAATCAGTTAGTAATATTAAAGTATCTACTGAATACTTAATGGCTGTTGAAAATCGTTTAAATCAAGGCGTTAAATCATCTTATGATATCGATAATCATTTTGATTTAAAAGGATTATCAAAAGAACAACAAACCTTAATAGGGGATATAACTTATGTAATTAAAGATAAATTTTTAGCAGAAGATGGAAGCAGTGAAGAAAACTTCTATGCTATTAAATATTTATATCATATGATTCAAGCAATGGATAATGTTCCTGAAATTAAATATATTTTAGGATATATTAGTAAAACAATTGGGTTTACTAAAACTGATGAATTTAAATTTAATGAAGATAAACAATTTATCTTTGAAAGTATTTTATATACTGCCCTAACATTATATAATAATGGGGGAGCGAGTAAGAGTAAATTAATTGATAATCATAAAAATTGGGTACAAGAAATTGAACAACGTAATGAAGAAAAATTATCTCGGACTCAACAATTAACGACATTTAGAGATCAAGCTTTAAAAGAATTAAATTATAGCGTAATTACAAATGAGAATGCCGCTGAAGTAATGGAAAAAATTGCTGAAATAGAAAGTAGAAAGGTTTAAGACCTTTCTTTTTTATTACCCCTACTTTTACTTAAAAAAGGGGAGAATGAGTAATTTAAATTGAAATCATTAATATACTATGATATATTATATTTATAAATGACATATAAAATATTATTTAGGAAAGGAAAAATTATATAATGATTAGAAGAATTTATATGATTGATGATGGATAATTAATTCATCATTTTTTTTATTAAATAAGACCTCTTCTGTAATCAATCGAAAATTTAAAAGTAATACAATTACCCATCTCGATTTAAAATTCAAAACCCCCTCTTATATATAATAATTATATATAGGGGAGATATAATTATATTTATATATAGATTAATAATAAATAAAATAAAATATTCTAATATATAATAAATTTAAATCTAATTAAATTAAACTATTAATTATTAAAGAATAACTTATTAAATAGATGAATAAATATCTTATTAATATTCTTATATAAAGATAATAATTACTTAATATATAGAAAATATTATTAATTCGTATAATATATATTATGTTAACTAGTAATAATTTTAATCTAAATATGATACTACTCTATCATTGATTTAATAAAATAATTAATAATTAAATCATTATATAAATAATGATAATTACTTTCGGGGTGCCATTGAACTCCTAGATAAAATTTACAATTATTATCTGCTACTGCTTCAATTACATAATCATTTGAATAAGCACATACTTCTAAATCAGTACTTAAGATTTCATCAAAATGACGACTATTAACATTAATAATATTTTTATTTATTATTTTACTTAGTAAAGTATTTTTAATAATCGATATTTCATGATGATATAAATTATTAGAATAATGATTATTTAAGGCTTTTTTATGAATTATCCCATTATTAGCCATACACATTACTTGCATTCCTTGACATATACCTAATGTTGGTTTATTAATTAATCTTAAGTATTTGGCTATTTTTAGGTCTTTTTTAGTATATTTATTTCCTCCAGGTAAAACTACCCCACTCGCTTTATTAATTAGCGATTTAATGGCTTTAAATGAGTTATTTTTACTAATTCCAATTACGATTATATTTTTTCTCGTAAACATTTTTATTAATTCGGTTTTTAAGGTATCATAATCGTTATTATGAAAATGCTCTTCTTGCATAATTATCCCAATAATAGATATAACCCCCTTTTATAGAAAGATATGCATAAATGTTATTAAAAAGATACCACTGATAAAACCTAGCATAATATATTTATCTTCCCGATATTTTTTAGCTTCAGGAAATATTTTATTTATCGCAAGACTGACCATAATACCTGAAACGATATACATGGTAATATATATAAAAATAGGACTTAGTAAGGATTTAAATATCAAATAAAACAGTAATCCTCCAACCGGTTCGGATAAACCAGCTATTAAAGTATATATTATCGCCCGTTTTTTACTATGAGTTCCAAAGTATATTGGGACCGCAATACATATTCCTTCTGGGATATTATGAAGCATAATACTGATCGCGATTTTTATTCCAATTGATATATCATTTATACTGGTAATATATGTTATTATCCCTTCAGGTATATTATGTAATATTAAGGATATCATACTAATAATCCCTAATTTATATAAATTATTTTGGGTAATTTTAATATTACTGATAATATTAGTAAGTAATATTCCAATTCCAGTAAAAAATATTAATCCTAGAATAGTAAATGTAATACTTCTACTCTTAATAATATTTATAAAAGCAGTCGGAATTAAATCAAAAATACTAATATATATCATAATAATAAGGGATAAACTTAGACAAAAAGTAATAAATTTATTAGTATATTGTTTTTTAATTTTAAAAAATATAAATATTGTTCCTAAAGTAGTAGAAAGACCTGCAATACTAGTTATAATAAGTGGTAAATAGTTTATTTTAATCACCCAGTAAAATATATGAAAAAAAAATAAAAGTAGACATCTACTTTTATTCTGTTACTTCACTAGGTATCTCTAGTGGACCAGCTTCATTATAATCACTTAAAGTGATAACCATATTAAATTTAGATATTGATTCATGAATATTATTTAAATCATAAACAATTTTCGTAATATATCCATCATCAATACTAACGGTTGCTTTCATATCGCCTTTAAAGTCATCTAAATCTTCTGAATCATCAATTAACCCTTTAATATCACTACTAGATAATTTAATTTCATATGTTTTATCATCTATTTTAGTTAAAGCATCTAAATCACTAAATTTATCTAACATTTCTTCAATTTTAAAAGATTCTGCACTTCCAGTAGTTTTAGTCCATCCAGTCGTTAAATCAGTACTAGTATAAGTTAAATTATTTTTAAAATCAACATAAGACTTAGTTGTAACCTTAAAACCATATACATTAGCTTCAGTAACTAGGTATTCAATTCCATTTTCTTGGTCTACACTACCATTTGATGTCGTTTTAGTAGTCATTTCTTGACCACTTACTGACATTGTCATGTTTACCGTAGAAGTAATCTTATAATTCTTTATATCAGTTTTTAAACCTAATTCATTGTCTTTAGAAAGACCATTTTTACTTTCTTTTTGACTACTCTTATTATCATCATCTTGATCATTATCTTTAGTATTTACTTCACATCCACTAACAAATAATGCTAGTAATAATAGTAACACAATTAACTTCTTTTTCATATTTACTTCCTTTCTTATTAATATATTATCAAATAATTAATCAATAGTCTATAAGATATATAACCATATTTTACCGGATGCTAAATAGTATTATTTTCCTTTATTTAGCCATAATAATAACAGGAGGTATTTAGTTATGAATAATCGAAATAATGCAAGTAACAGTAATAATAATAGCGCAAGAAGTAATGCAAATAGTAATGCACGTCAACGTTCTAATGCTAATAGTAATGCTAATTCTTGTAGTAGTAAATCAAGTGCTCGAAAAAGTAATTCTAGTGCAAGAAGTAACGAAAATAGTAATTAATAATAAAAGAGAAACTAGTATTTGTTTCTCTTTTTAGTTACGAGGATGATTATCAAAATATTCTTTTTTTAATTGTTCATTTATTAAATGCGTATATATTTGAGTAGTAGTAATATCTGAGTGTCCAAGTAATTCTTGTATCACTCGTAAATCAGCCCCATTTTTTAATAAAATAGTAGCAAAAGTATGTCTAATAGTATGTGGTGATATATCTTTTTTAATATTACAAGTTATAGCCTGTTTTTTTAAAAATTTATAAAATCCAATTCTTGATATTGGTTTACCTAAATTATTTAAAAATAAATAATCACTATTTTCTCTTTTAATTAAACTACTTCGGTAATTGGTAATATATTCCATTAATGCTTTTTTAGTTACATCATCAAATTGGATAATTCTTTCTTTCTTCCCCTTGCCCATTACTTTAATATTTAAATTATCATAATCAATATCAAACATTCTAATATTAATTAATTCTGATACTCGTAATCCCGATGAAAATAATAATTCTAACATCGCTTTATTGCGATAATCATAAGCCGTATTTAAATTAATATCTAATAATTTATTGATTTCTTCATTTGTTAAAAAAACTGGTAATTTACGTTTAATTTTGGGATGAACTACCCCTTCTAATGGATTAATAGTAATATCGTTATTACATATTAAATAATTATAAAAAGAATTTAATACGGTTATATAGTGAGCAATAGTTTTACTATCCATTGTTTTTAAACTTAATAAATATTTGTGAATTATATCACTATTTACTTCAAGTAAATTAATATTATCTAAATATATTAAATATTGTTTTAAATTACTTTGATATGAATTAATCGTATCTTTAGTATATTTTTTTTCATACTGTAAATAATTAATATATTTAATTATTAATGCTTCATTCATTAAATCACTTCTTTAGTTTGATTATACAAAAAAACACTAGGATTTACTAGTATTTTACAGGCTTATTTGGTAAAATATTTAAGAAAGCGGTGATTTTATGGAACTTCTAGCAAATGTATTACGACCTAATTGTTTAAAAGATATTGTTGGTCAAGATTTCTTAGTTGGTCCAGATGGTATCATTACTAATTTAATAAAGAATAAAAAAATGTATTCGATGATTTTATATGGGCATCCTGGTACTGGTAAAACTAGTATTGCTAATGCAATTATTAAAGAAGTTAAAAAAGATTATCGGTTACTTAATGCTACTATTAATAATAAGAGTGATTTTGAAATTGTAATTGAAGAAGCTAAAATGTATGGCGAAATGATTTTAGTCGTTGATGAAATACACCGAATGAATAAAGATAAACAAGATATCTTACTACCCTATATTGAAAGTGGTTTAATTATTTTAATTGGTCTTACTACTAGTAATCCATATCATTCGATTAATCCTGCTATTCGCTCACGAGTAGAAATATTTGAGTTAAATGATTTAACTGAAAAAGATATCAAAAAAGCCTTAAAAAGAGCAATTAAAACGTTAGATAACATTAAGATAAATGATAAAGCTATTGATTATATTACTAAAGTATCAGGTAGTGATTTAAGAACGGCTATAACCCTATTAGAAATAGCATATAATAGTACTAAAGATCATGTCATTAATGAAGAAATAATTAAAAAAATTAATGCTAAACCAATCTATTTTCATGATAAATGTGAAACAGACTTTTATGATTTATTAAGTGCTTTTCAAAAATCGATTCGAGGTAGTGATGCTGATGCATCGCTTCACTATTTAGCAAGATTACTAGTTATGGGAGATTTAGATAGCATTTTTAGACGGATGACTGTTATTGCTTATGAAGATATTGGTCTAGCTAATCCTGGTATTGGTCCTAAGGTCCATGCCGCAATTGAGGCTGCTAAATTAGTCGGACTTCCGGAAGCAATTATTCCTTTGGGAGCAATTATTACCGAAATGGCTTTGTCACCCAAAAGTAATAGTGCATGCACTGCTATTCAAAATGCTTATCAAGATGTATTAAAAGGAAATATTGGAGCTATACCTGATAATATAAAAATTAGTAGTACTACTTATGTATATCCTCATGATTTTAAAAATGACTATGTAAAACAAAATTATATGCCAAATAACCTAATTGGTAAAAAATACTATATCCCAAAGAATAATAAATATGAACAAAATATTAATAATATTAGAAAAGAGATGGAAAAATAATGAAAATAGCAGTTATTGGAGTTGGAGCTTATAGTCTCTCTCTTAGTATGAATTTACTATATAATGAATTATATTTTTGGAGTGAATCAAAAACCATTGTAAGTGAATACAAAAAAACAAAAAAATTGGATTCAATTATTAAAGGGGTAAAATTTGATAAAAAAGTAAAAATTAGTAATAGTTACGAAGAAGTTTTAGAAAACGCTAATATGGTTATTCTAATGACCTCTAGTGCCTATATTGAAGAAGTAGCTAAGGCTATAAAACCATATATCAAAAAAAGTACTTATATATTAGTTGGGACAAAAGGAATATTAAATAATGGAATTATTATTTCTGATATGTTAAAGAAAACCTTAAATCATAAAAAAATTGCATTTATCAGTGGCCCTACTTTTGCGGCTGATTTAATTAATAAAGATGTTTGTGGACTAAATATTGCATGTAATACTGAATATTATCAAATGTATAGTAAAATATTTACTGAAAATATCTATTTAGAACATACCCTAGATACTTTTGGATTAGAATTATGTGGCAGTATAAAAAATGTTTTTGCTATTGGTTCAGGAATTATTGATGGCTTAAAAATGGGTCGTTCTACTAATGCCTTATATATAACTAAATTAGCAAGTGAAATGAGTAAAATGTATCGCCGACTTGACTGTTATAAAGAAACTATCTATAGTTTATGTGGCCTAGGAGATCTCTTACTTACATGTGGATCTTTAGATAGTCGAAATTATAGTTTAGGTAAAATAATAGCCACGAAAAAGAAAAAAGATATTGAAAAATATCTTAAAGATAATACCTGTGAAGGTTACTACACCCTTGATGCCATCAATGATTTATTTAATAAAAAGAAAATTAAATTTCCAATAATAAATGCTTTATATGATATTGTATATAATAATGAAAGCCCAAATACTTTAATTGATACCATAATTTATCAAAAAATAACAAAACCAAAGAAATAATCTTTGGTTTTTAAATATTTGTAATTATATCATTGATGATGTAATAAGCAGCATATATTCCAGCAGTTGATGGGACTAAACTAGATGAACCAGGAGTTCTACTACCATTTTTAATGGGTAACTCAGTACTACAAATACAAGGTATTTTAACATTTATTTTTTCATCTTTAAGTAACTTACGGATTATTTTAGCTAATGGATCCCCACTAGTTTTATCAATTGTCGTTATTTCTAATTTAGTTGGATTAAGTCGATTACCGGTTCCTAAACATTCAATTATTTTAATCTTATTAGTTAATGCATATTTAATTAAAGAAATTTTAGTAGTAACAGTATCACAAGCATCTATTATATAGTCAAAATTAGGCTCAATAGAAGTAATATTATCTTTCGTAAGGAAAATATCCATTCCGGTTATTAAAACATCACTATTAACGTTTTTAGCATGATTAATAGCAATATCAATTTTCTTTAAACCAAAAACATTATTATTACTTAATAATTGACGATTAATATTACTACTATCAAATACATCATTATCAATAATAGTAATATTATTAATACCCATTCTAAGTAGAGCATCAAAAGCATGTCCTCCTACTCCACCTAGTCCAACAAGTAATACTCTTTTACTTCTAATAACATTAATTACTTCTTTATCTAATATTTTTTCTAAACGACTTAAATCCATATATATTTCTTCTTTCAAAATAAAAACCTAAAAGGTAGTTTGCTTGTGATAAAAGCCCGCTCGCACGAGGTGGGCGTCACATGAATTGTTTTAGGATTCTAACACACTTAATGGGCTAGCATTCAACACCACAATCCAATTAGACTCCCAAGATATCACATTAGTCGGTTTTATGTAAAAACAAACTATTTGTCCCTTTAGGTAATTTAATTATATCATATTAAAATAATTTATCAAGTAAGACTATAGGAATATTTATTAAAGAATTATTTAATTAACATAAAATCCTTCTTATAACCCAAATAATCAATTACTTCGGTTTTAACTATATTATCAAATTCAACATGGTCAATCATGATACTATCAATTAATAACTGTCTTATTGTTTTATCATTTAATAAATTTTTCGTATCTAAAATATAAAATATCAATTGATTAGCTTTAGTATCAGCATCAGTAATAGCATTAAATCTATTTAGTAGATCAATACTCATACTTTCGATAATTAATAAGCCGGTATTATCATAGCTAATTTCATTATTTTTTAGTAATATGCTACTGGTTAAGTAATGTGTTAAATGGTAATCATTCATAAATTCTATTATTTGTTTAATGGCATTATGGCGATTAATTTGTTCATTGGTCATAAATAACCCTCCCCTATATTTAATTTTAATTCATAAAGAGAATTAAGTCAAAGAAAAAGATACTATAAGTATCTTTGTAAACAAAATGTATAGTTTTACGTTTACTTTAATTTATGCTTCCCCAACAAGTACTTACATCACAAGAACTAGAATTAGGGGCTGGATTAGGCATTTGCATTTTTACAATCATTGGTATTTTAAACGCACTACCAAAACCGACACAAGTACCAGGTTGTAATATTTTTTGTTTTTCAATAATTTCATTAGATATATTAGGTAACATATCTCTTATATATTGAATATCTTTGGGATGAGTCATTTTAAATATTAAGAAATTACTACATTGTGAAATAACCGTTTCAGATATTTCTACTGGCCGTTGACTTATTATATCTAATACTACCCCATATTTACGACCTTCTTTAGCAATACGTTCAAAGATATTATATCCAATTAAGAAGGTATCACTATCTTTATGAATATAACGATGGGCTTCTTCTAAGAATAAATGATATGGATTAGTAGCTCTCTTAGTACCACTTTTAGCATAATCAAATAACATTCGAGAAATAATTTTTACGATTACTTTAGCATAAGTATCATCCATATTTTCTAAATTAATATTTATTATTTGACATCTTTTATTTTCTTTATTTACTACTAAACTATTAATAAAAGTAACCGTATCGACATATTTAGTTTCTAAGAAACATTTACTAACCGGATTACTTAATAATGAATTAACTCGTACTTTTAATATTGTCGCTGCATCAAATAGTGTTTTATTATTTTGAAATCCTTCACTAATAAGCGTAAATTCTAATGCTAAGGCTAAGTCTCTAATGCCATAAAATGTACCCGTTGGAGTTGCTGTATTTTCTAATTCATTATTAATAAATTTTAAGATGTATTCGGTAATTAATACTGATTCACCAAAGTAACCATTACTATCTATTTCAAAACATTGACTAAATAATCTCGTATATCCTAAACCTTGTATTTGGGTATCAAAATTAAATTCTTTCGTATGACAAGTTTTAATAATGGAAAATATTTCATTCTTTTTTTGATCAGTAGTAGAATTACTAAATAAAACCGCAAGTAATGCTCTGGCGATTAAATGATTTTTATAGTTATTAGCAGTATCATCACGAACTGAAAATATTTTACATAATCTAACACTACGTTCAATAATGGGAATTTGTCCATGTTCACTTGCTTGTAATAACAAAATTACATCGTCAAGATTTAATTGACAAAAAGGAATCGCTAATAATTCATCAATTGGTTCACTAGGGGTTGGGGTTAAAAATTTATAATTATAGTCACTTTTAATTTGATTTATACTACTAAAAGCTGTTTTATATTCACCATAAGCATCAAAAATAAAGATATTAGCATTTTTACTGATGATATTTGGATTACTAAATAGATTCTGAACCAGTCTTGCTACCCCACAAGATTTACCACTTCCGGTATTACCAAAAATCGCCATATGATTAGCAAATAACTGATTTATATTTGGACATACACTAAAGTTATTATATATAGCACTTTGACCTAATAAGAAAGATTTATTATTTAGAGTACCAATTAGTTCAGTTAATTCAACATTATTAATAATTCTTATGGTACTATTTAAGGTTGGTTTTCTAATCACACCATTTAAGTAACGACCATCAACAAATTCACCTAAGAATCTTATTTTAATCGTATCTTCCCCAATTTCGTTTACTTCTCCTAAAATAGTTTGCCCATTACTTTCAAAGATTACATGAACATTCATCAAATCAGCTAGTTGATCTTTTGATCCAACATTAGCTACATGGGCGATATTATCACTAATAAATTTAATATTTCCAAACATATATGACACCTCTATTTTATTCTAGTAAAATTATAACATAGAGATTAAAAAAATAAAACTTAAATATTTTGAAATAAAAAAGAGTTTGTTAATTCAAACTCTAAAAGATATTATTATTTTTCTTTTACTGATTCAATAACACCAGTTTTTTGAACAATGGAGAAGTTATATGAAATACTATTATAAATTATTGTTCCTGTCATAGTACGATCATTTACAGTACCACCAATACTTTGAACAAAAATATCACTTTCATTAGCCCCATAATTAGTTATAAAATAATTAATGATAATTGGTCTTGCATCTTCGATTGTTCCTGCTTCATAATGTTCTTGTTTATGTGCTACTTCACTACCATCAATAATACTATGATAATATTTGTGATATGTTTTATTAACTACAATTATTGTTTCATAAGCACATACTCCATTAATATATGATGCAATGGTTTGATAATGAGCGCTTAGTCTTCCTGAAATAGTTTCAAAATCATAACCATATATTGCAAATACTTTTCTTGTTGCATCATCCATTTCAAATGTTGCTTTAATGCTTTCACATTGACTTATACTTCCATATCTTTTTGGAGT
>CAYPXM010000022.1:0-11592 GCA_964415015.1 uncultured Muribaculaceae bacterium
TTCGAAAAAAGAATCCCGAATTGCGGCTGAAGGTTTAGCAAATATCTATATTGAAGGTAATAAGGCAGTTGTTATAGAAATGAATTCAGAAACTGATTTCGTTAGTAAAAATGCTGAATTTACTGGTATGTTAGATATAATTGGAAATGCGGTATTAAATAGTAATGCTAAAACATTAGAAGAAGCAAATAATATTAAATTAGAAGATGGTACCATTGCTGATTTAGTTATTAATAAAACTGCTAAAATAGGCGAAAAATTATCATTCCGTCGTATGGCAGTAGTAGAAAAAACTGATAATCAAGCATTTGGTTCATATATCCACATGGGTGGAAAAATAGCTGTTTTAATTACTACTGAAGATACTACCAGTGAAGTTGCTAAAGATGTAGCAATGCAAGCAGCTGCGATGAAACCTCGTTATGTATTTAATGAAGATGTTCCAGCTGATGTAATTGATAATGAACGTAAAATATTAAAAGAACAATCTATTAATGAAGGCAAACCAGCAGATATAGCTGAAAAAATGGTTGAAGGTCGATTAAAAAAATTCTTTAAAGAAGTTTGTTTAGTAAGCCAATCATTCATTAAAGATGGTGATATTGATGTTCAAACATACGTAAAAAATAATGGTGGTAAAGTAATTTCAATGGTTCGTTATGAAGTTGGCGAAGGAATTGAAAAACGTAATGATAATTTTGCTGAAGAAGTAATGAATCAAGTAAAAGGTAACTAATTAGTTACTTTTTTTTGGTAAAAATTTCTTGCCATTTATTTGACAAAATAGTTATTTTTTTAAAGCAAGCTAATAATTGTTTGATATAATATATATTGAGGTGTTATAAGTGAAAAAAATTATTAGGACCACAATATATATCATATGTTTTGGAATTGTTTTATATGGTTTTATTTTTTTCGGTAATTATGAATTTAAAAATGACCGGATTAGTGATAATGAAAAAATAGCTAAAAAGTTTTCTTCTTTAAATAGTGATAATAAATATAAAATAATTGATATTGACGATGTATTAAATATTATTGATAAAAATGGGATTATTTTATTTGCTTACCCAGAAAATGACTGGGCGGACTATTATGCTGGTATTTTAAATGATGCCGCCAAAGAAACAATAATTGATAAAATATATATTTATAATTTATATAATGATCGTGCTAAAAATAACAAAGAATATCAAAAATTATTATCAAAATTAAATAAAAATGTTATTGTTGATGATGAAAATAAAGAGCATATCTTTGCACCAACTTTATTAATTATTAAAGATGGTCAAATTATGTATTTTGATAATGAAACAGCAGAAGTTTTTGGAAATATGACGGTTAAAAATTATTGGAATGAAAATAATCGGGAAGCCAAAAAACAGGTATTTATTACTAAAATTAATGAATACTTAGGAGGAAATGTATAATGAGTGAAGAAAAAAAAAGTACTATTGGTTTTAGTCTTTTCTTTCTCTTTATTATTTTAATGGTTATAACGGGATTCTTTTTGTTAACTTATGAAAAACCTAGTGATAAAGAAAAAATTAATAATACAGCTATAAAGATGAAAAAAGACCAAGATAAGGATTTTATCTATTATGAAGGAATCGAAGCCTTAAGTGTTGAACAATCATTAATTTATAAATACCCGGTTATTAATTTTGATAATGATGTCGTGAATGAACTAAATAAAAAATTTAAGGCCGATTTAAATCTTATAAAAAAGGATGTTGTTAAATTAGATAGTGTAAGTGAAGAACAAAAAGCAACGGCTATTTATACTGATGATAATATTTATAGTGCCAAGATTCGTGATTATGAAATAATCGAATATAACGAATATATTACTTTATTAATTAAAGATTATACTTATATATGTACTGGTGAAAATAGTAATCCTTTATATACGGCATACATATTTTTAAAAACAAAGGGTGAATATTTAACTACTACTGATTATCTTAAAAATAATAATCGTTTATTTACTGATGTAACTACTAGTATTAGAAATAAATTAGAAAAAGAACAAGTAATAAAAGAAGATAATACTGCATTAATAGATATTGAAGCAACGATTAATGAACTTTATAATAGTGCAGTTATTTATCCTAATGATAATGGTAAAATTAAAATATTATTTGTTGTCAAATCAAGTGAAAATAATTATAATGATAGTATAGAAATAGATTAAGGAGAAAATTATGGATATAATGGAAGTAGAATTAAAGATGGCACATGCCATTGAAACATTGGAAAGTCGTTTATTATCAATACGAGCAGGTCGTGCTAATCCGGCTATGCTTAATGGTATTATGGTTATGTGTTATGGAGTAGAAAGTCCGATTCAAAGTTTGGCTAATATTACTGTTCCTGAGGCACGACAACTATTTATTAAACCATTTGATCGAAATACAATTAAAGACATTGAAAAAGCTATTTGTGAAGCAAATATTGGTATTAATCCAATCAATAATGGTGAAGTTATCATTTTAACAGTACCTGAAATGACTGAAGATAAACGACGAGAATATGTAAAAAGTGCTAAAACAATTTGTGAAGAAGCAAAAATTGCTTTAAGAAATATTCGTCAAGATGCTAATAATGAGATAAAAAATAGTGAATTACCAGAAGATGAAGAGAAAAATTTGCTAGCGGATATTCAAGAATTAATTACTAGTTATAATACCAAAGTAGACAATATATTAAAAGATAAAGAAAATGAATTAATGGCTATATAGTTGTTTTAATATTTAAAATATGATAATATATAGATATTGTAAGGAGGAAAAAAGATGCCAGTAGCTGTTATTATAATTATAGCTGTACTTGTTGTTTTATTATTATGGGTTATCGGATGTTATAATGGATTAGTTCAAGCACGTTTAAAATTGCAAAATCAATTTGCACAAATAGATGTTCAATTAAAGAAACGTTTTGATTTAATTCCAAATCTTGTTGAAACGATTAAAGGGTATACCAAACACGAATCTGAAACATTAGAAAATGTTGTTAAGGCTCGTAATACTTATTTATCTGCTACCACACCAGAAGATAAAATGGCAGCTAATAAAGAAATTACAAATGCGATGACTAAACTATTTGCTTTATCAGAAAGTTATCCTGATTTAAAAGCAAACACTAATTTTATTGAAATGCAAAATACATTAAAAGAAACTGAAGATAAAATTGCTTATGCTCGTCAATTTTATAATGATGCTGTTATGAAATATAACAATAAAGTACAAACAATTCCAACCAATATTGTTGCAAGTATTTTTGGATTTAAAACTGAAAAATTCTTAGAAGCAACAGAAACTGAACGAGAAAACGTTAAAGTTCAATTTTAAAGATTGCATAGCAATCTTTTTTTATGCATAAATTTAATTAGGAGAGTGATGATTATGGATAATACCTTTAATTTTTGTAAAGAATTGCCATTAAATACCAAAATATATGAAATTACATCAATTTCATTTGAACATGATTACATAGTAGGAGACTATGAGATAAATGGTAATTTTGTTATAAGTGGAGAATATCGAATTAGTGAAATAAGTGTGACAAAAGAAAAATTTCATTTTAATGTTCCTTTTAATATTGAATTAAATAATGATATTGATCTAAGTACTATTACTTTAGAAGTTAATGATTTTACTTATGATTTAATAAATGATGAAGTAATAAAAGCAGCTATTGAAGTGATTGTAAAAGGTCAAATTGTAAATAATCCGCCAGAGGAAGTAATATTTAAAGATATTGAAGAAGAATTACGAAATGATGAAACTGAAGAAATAGAAGAAATAGAAGAAATAATTGAAGATGAAAAAGAAGAAATTTTAGATGGCTTTATAAAGTATCATGTACATATTGTAAAACAAGATGAATCATTGGATTTAATAGCCCAAAAGTATCATAAAACCATACTAGATTTAGAAGATTATAATGATATTTCTGATATTAAGGTAGGTGATAAATTAATAATTCCGCAAGATAATGAATGAAATTAATAGTATTATTAAAGAAGTATATAAGCCTTATCGTTATACCATTAAAGGAAAAACAACGATTATCGAATCTACTTTAGGTAACTTTATTATTAAAGCTAAAGAAGATAGTGATATAAAAGCATTATATTCATATTTAAAAAGTAGAGATTTCTTAAATATGCCTAATTTAATTGAAGATAATCGCGATGAAGTTAATGTTTTTGAATATGTCGAAAATGTTAATATGCCTAATGATTTAAAAGGAATGGACTTAATTGCATTAGTTGCTAATTTACATAATAAAACAACTTTTTTTAAAGAAGTAAGTATGTCTCGGTATACCGAAATATATAATGATATTGATGATACATTAACTTATTACATTAATTATTATAATGAGTTAATCGATGTCTATCATGATAAAATATTTCATTCCCCTAGTGAATATTTATTTTTACGTAATTCATCAAAAATAATTATGGCTTTAAATTACGCTAAAGAAGAACTTGATAGTTGGTATCTTCTAGTAAAGGATGTAAGTAGTGAACGAGTATGTTTAATTCATAATAATTTAACTATTGACCATTATATTAAAGGAAATAAAGATGTATTAGTTAGTTGGGAAAAAGCAAAAAATGATACCCCAATTATGGATTTAGTTAATTTTTATCATCATGATTATTTATTACTCGATTTTGCTCCTATATTTAATAAATATTTTGAACGATATAATCTATTAGAACATGAAAAAAAATTATTATATATTTTAATTGCTATACCAATCGAATTTAAAATATATCCTGATAATATAAAAACTGTATCCAGTATGCGACATAGCTTTGACTACTTATATAAAACCGAAAATTTACTTAAAGTTTTAAATTCTTAATACCACATTTGTGGTATTTTATTTATGATTAAATTATGATATAATCTAAAATATAGGGAGTCTAAAATGAATAAAAAGGGATTTGTATTTATTGAAACAATTATTGTTATTACTGTTCTTGTTACATCTTTATTATTAATATATGGATCTTTTTCTAATGTCCTAAATAGCGAAAAGACTCGGGTTCGATATGATGATACAGCTTATGTATATCGAACATTATATATAAAGAAATTTTTAGAAAATAATAATGTGGGAGTTTTATATAATAAAGTGGATACAAATAACTTAGTATCTTTTAATTGTGCTTATGATTATTTAGTTGATGATGAACCTTTTTATGATCCCGTAACTGATTCATATATCGATAATGCTAATAAAAGTTTTTGTGAAGAAATGTTATCCCTTTTAAATACTGATAATTTATATATGACTCATTATAATATTGATGATTATAAAAATTGTAATGATTTTGAAACGGGTATATGTAGTGATTTGAAATATCTGGATGAAGGATATTTTAGTTACTTAAAAACCTTAAATACTCATGAAGATACGATAACTAATGGATATCGATTAATTGCATCTTTTAAAAACAAAAAAATTAATAATACCAATTGTTTGAAAAATAATGATGGTGATTGTTTAATATTTGATATTAATGAACAATATTATGCTTCCTTAAAAATGGTTGATGATTTAAGAAATCGAACTACTTATGATGTTAGTATAATTGTTACTAATGGTAATACTTTAAATTCTTTAGTTAAAGTTTTATCGGGTCGTAGCATTGGCGTAAAGCTAATTGGAGATGCAGAGCATTTAGTAAATGATAAAGCGGTAATAAGTTGTACTAATGGTCAAACCGGATTAATCGATAACAGTAAACTAATTATTAATAGTGTTACCAATAATACGGAATGTACTATTTCTTTAGAATCAACTTGTAGTGTTGCTTTAAATACTGATTATACTTATGCGGCGGGTATTTCTGATACCTTTACTGCACCATGTTCGGGACGATATAATGTAACTTTAGAAGGAGCCGCTGGCGGTGGTGCAAACGGTGGTAAAGGTGCTAGGGTTCAGGGTATTATAACTTTATCAAAAGGTGATTCTATTCAAGTTAATGTCGGTAGTCCAGGTGGAAATACTACAGGTGGTTTCAACGGTGGTGGTAATCCACTTCATCTAAATGTTTGTGGCGGTGGCGGTGGAGCAACCGATATTCGAATTGGTGGCTCAAGTTTAAATGATCGAATCATGGTAGCTGCTGGCGGGGGCGGAAGTAGTATTGCCAATAATGAATTAAGCGGTGGAGCAGGTTCTACCAATGGAACGAGTCCAAATGTTGATAGTAATATGACAAAATGTGCCACTGGTTATAATGAATGTAATAATGTTGCTGGTGGTTATTATCTTCAAACTGGTGCTTGTCCCCAAACAGTAATTGGTGATGGTTGCTATGGAGAAATAGCCACTGGAGGTACGCAAAATAACGGTGGTAAAGGAAGCTACACTTGGGTTAGTCCATCAAGATATACGAGCGGTAATTCTGGTTCAAAAGGAATTGGTGGTTCTGGTATTTGTGGTGGCGGAGCTGGTTACTTTGGTGGTGGCGGTGGAGCCATTTACAATAGTTATATAATTGGTGGAGCCGGTGGTTCTTCTTGTGTAAGTGGAAGTACTAATTATTCTTGTAGTAATATTAGTAAAACATTTACTAATACAGTTATTAATGGTGGTACTACTACTAATGGTCGAGCAGTAATAACTTATATCGGAGACTAAAAAAATGGTCTTTAAAACCATTTTTTAGCGCGGATAAATAATTCGATATAGTAAAAAGAATAAAAGTAAGGTCTCAACCAATAAAATAAATATGTTAAACCGAAAAGGTAGAATTAAAGTAATTATTAATTGATAAAATATCAAAATTATTAAGCAAAAGATAAAAAGAATAGTAAAAAAACCTGGTGGTCGACCACAATTCATATAAGTCACCTAAAATATTATATGAAGAAAATTGATTTATGCTATACTTATGAATAGGAGTGGGATTAATGAATAAAAAAGGTGTTACCTTAGTTGAAATCATTGTTAGTATATCTTTAATCGTAGTAGTACTAATATTTATGTTTAAACTATTAGTAAATATCCGTTATGAACAAAGTTATTCTAGTTATGACCAAGCAAATAGTGTTAATCGGACTGAAATTATTAGAAATATTCAAAATGATTTTCTTAATTTAAACATCGTTGGGGTTTATGATGATTCGATTAATAGTGATACCTTAAAACTACGCTTCGTATTTGGAAATGATACAGAAAAAACTCTGACTGTTACGGAACAAAATGTTTATTATGATGATACTAAATGGTCTCTAAAAGCTAATAACACGGTAACAAAGTTAATTACATCTTGTGCTAGTTACAGCTATAATTTTGATGCAAAATATGATTACTTTATGTTTAAAATACTAATTAAAGTTGATAACGGCAGTGATGAAGATAGTATTCTTGATGATATTGAATTATTCTACTTAGGTAAAAAAACGGAGGATATAACTATCCCTCTTGATCAAACTTATTTAGGCTATGGCGCAAAAACAAATGCCTGCGGCGATGGCGTATAAAATACGATAGCCAACAATGGTTTTAAAAGATAAATTAGTATTAGCAATAATACTTTTTATTTGCAGTAAGATACTTATTCCACCAAAGGATAAAATTAGAATTAAAAATAAACCACGATAAAAAACATCATTAATTATATTTAATAAACTAATTCCATTGGTTATTTCTAAGAAACCATATAATAATGGGGCGATATTTTTATTTTTAATAAACTGACTTACGAGAAGAGATATTATTGCCATAAATATCATTATACCTAAAATATTAATAATTATTTTAAATGATTCAATTATTATATCAATTATTCTTTTTTTACTAAAAATATAACAATTATGATAATCATGATAATCACCTTTTATCAATAATGCAATTACTAAACTTAAGAGATATAAGATCGCAAGTAATTTGATTTTTATTATATTACTGACAAATAAATTATTTAGAATTGCTAAAATAAAGACGGGATTATTAAACATAACTAATCCAAGTAGTTTTTCGGCACTTTTTTTACTAAACAAATTGTTTTCATAATAATTTTTAATAATTAATGAGGTTGTAGGAGTACCTGCAATAACTCCAAGTATATATATAATAAGAGCTGGGCCATCAAAATGAAATATACGATTAAAAAAATTATATACATGATTAGGAATGAGATTATTAATGTTATTAGCAATAATTATATTTATTACAATAATAGTTGGATAAATTGTTGGAACAATTACTTGTAGCCATAGATTTACGGTGTTTATTACACACGTACTAATTAATAATTGATAGTAGTTTAATAAATAAATTAAAATAAAAAAAAGTAAAATTAGTCCTAAATAATATAGTTTATCTTTCATATCTATCCTTTTATTTGATATAATTAAATAAGGTGATTTAATTGCTTACTAAATACTATGAAAAAATAAAAAACTTTATTAAAAATAATTATAAAATGATTATTATATGGATAATAATTATTCTTTTGGTATACGTAAAATTCCCTTATACGATTTATGTCCCTGGAGGGGCAATAGATACTAGTAAACGACTAGTTGTCGAAGATGGTTATGAATCAAGTGGTAGTTTTAATATGGCATATGTTAAATCAATTCGTTCTAATATTATCTTTTTATTACTTGCAAATGTTTTTGATAAGTGGGATATTGAAAAAAATAATGATGTAACTCTACCTAATGAAACATATAAGGAAATGGAAAAAAGAAGTATTTTAGACTTAAAAGAAGCTAATGATACGGCGATGATTGTGGCTCTCAATTTAGCTAATAAAGATGTAACAATAAATAAAGAAAAAGTTATTATTACTTATTTAACTAATGAATCACAGACTAATTTAAACCTTTATGATGAAATAATAGCGGTTAATGATAATAAAATTATCTCAGCGTTAGATTTTAAAAATTATATTAGTTCCTTAAATAATGGTGATAAAATTAATATTAAAGTATTAAGAAATAAAAAAGAAATTAATTGTTATGCTTATATATATGAAGAAAATGATACTAAATTAGTCGGAATTATATTTGCTAAAGATTATGATTATGATACTGATGTTGATTTAAAAATAAAGACAAAACGGAATGAAAGTGGCCCTAGTGGGGGATTAATGATGACTTTAACGTTATATGACAAATTAACTAAAAATGACTTAACCAAGGGATTAAAAATTATTGGAACTGGAACAATTGATATTGCTGGTAATGTTGGGGCTATCGGTGGTGTAAAATATAAAATGTTAGGGGCCGAAAAAGAAGATTGTGATGTATTTTTAATCCCTTATGATAATTATGAGGAAGCCTTAAAAATTAAAAAAGAATATAATTTAAATTTTCGCTTAATTAGTGTTAAGACAGCAGATGATGCAATTGCGCAACTTAATAAACTATGATATATTTAATGAGGTGATATAATGAAGAAAAGTATTATACTATTTATCAAGGGATTTATTATGGGAATAGCTAATATCATTCCCGGTGTAAGTGGAGGAACTTTAGCCTTAATATTAGGATTCTATGAACAATTTATCAAAGCAATAAGTCACTTCTTTAGTGATTTTAAAAACAATTTAAAATTTTTAATTCCCCTAGGATTAGGAATCTTAATTAGTATTGCTTCAATGAGTAATGTTATTGATTTTTCTTATAACCATTTTCCTCTCGCTACAACATTATTTTTTGTTGGTTTAGTAGTGGGTGGCATTCCCCTTCTAGTAAAAAATGTTAAAGGCAAAAAAGATAGTAAGAAGAGTTTAAATATTATTTTCTTCATATTAACTTTTAGTTTAGTTATATTTATGGCTTTATCGGATACTATTTTTGGTGGAGTAAGTGAAGTTAATTTAAACAATTTAACTATCGGCGGATATATTTTATTATTCCTTGTCGGTGTAGTAGCAGCAGCCACTATGGTAGTACCAGGAGTTAGTGGATCATTGGTATTAATGTTACTAGGTTATTACTATCCCATTATTGCTTTAATAAAAAATATTCTTAAAATGAATAATCTAGTCACTAATTTAACTTCTGCCTTTATATTTGGTATTGGCGTACTAATTGGAATAATATTAGTATCTAAGTTATTTGAATACCTATTTAAAAAACATAAAACTATTACTTATTATGGAGTTTTAGGATTTATTTTTGCTTCCTTATTTGCTATTCCATATGCTACTTTTAGTTCAGTATCTGTTAGTTTTAAACTATTAGAAGTATTATGTGGTATTGTAATATTTGGAATTGGAGTTATAACGGCTTATATATTAGGAGATAAATAAAAGACTATTTTAGTCTTTTTTTAATATAATTTGATAAGGTGAAAAAATGTTTAAACAAACCAATAAACGAATTATATTAGTCCTAATTTTAGTCATTATTATTTTTATCGTTATTATTTTTCGGGTATTTTATATTCAAGTTTTTTCCTATCAAAAAATTAATAAATTAGCTAGTGACTTATGGAGTCGTAATTTACCTATTACAGCCGAAAGAGGTTTAATTCTTGACCGAAATGGAAAAGTTCTTGCGGGTAATATTACTACTACTTCCTTAGTCTTAATTCCCAATCAAATTAAAAATAAAGAAGAAGTAAGCAAGAATTTAGCTAGTATTCTTAATGTAAGTTATGATGAAATGTATAAACATGTTAGTAAAAAAACTTCCATTGAACGAGTACATCCTGAAGGTCGACAATTAGATTTTATTACTGCTGATCAGATTAATAATTTAAATTATGATGGCGTATATTTACTTAAAGAATCAAAAAGATATTATCCCTATGATGAATTACTTGCTCATAGTCTTGGATATGTAGGAATAGATAATCAAGGATTATCGGGTTTAGAATTAGTATATGATGAGTATTTAACCGGAAAAAATGGTTCCATAAAATACTTTAGTGATGGCAGAGGTAATCGTTTAAAAATTAATGAAGTATATGTTAAACCAGCTGATGGAATGAATATTAACTTAACTATTGATATTGATATTCAAAAGAGTATTGAACGAGAATTAGATAATATTATGAGTGTCTATAAACCAGATCAAGCCTTAATAATGGCAATGGATCCAAATACCGGAGAAATTTTAGGTATGGGTTCACGACCGGTTTTTAATCCTAATAATTATCAAACATCATCAGTAGAAATCATTAATCGTAATTTACCTATATGGATGACTTATGAACCTGGTTCAACCTTTAAAATTGTTACTTTAGCAGCATCTATTGAAGAACAAACAATAGATGTATTTAACGATCATTATCATGATTCAGGAGCTATTCATGTTGAAAATGCGCGGATTAAATGTTGGAAGAAAGGGGGACATGGTTCACAAACTTTTTTACAAGTTGTCGAAAACTCATGTAACCCAGGATTTGTTGTAATGGGTCAAAAATTAGGAAAAGACCGGTTATTTAAATATATTACTGATTTTGGTTTTGGTAGTAATACCGGAGTAGATTTAAATGGTGAAACCAAAGGAATACTGTTTAAACTGGATAAAGTTGGACCAGTAGAACTTGCAACAACTGCCTTTGGTCAAGGAATAAGTGTAACGCCAATTCAACAAGTAA